>DAIUBZ010000126.1:0-3820 GCA_036846445.1 Sphingopyxis sp.
CCCGTTCCTCGCGCCGCTGGGTGCGTTTTTCAAACACCATGTCGATGGCGATGACGAACAGCATCAGCCCGCCGGCGATGCGGAAACTGTCGAGTTCTATGTTCAGCGCGCCGAGCAATTGTTCGCCAACCATGGCAAACAGCACCAATATCAACCCGGCGACCACCACCGCCCGCACCGCCATGTTGCGGCGCTGGCGCGCGTCGGCATGGCCGGTGATGCTGGCGTAAATCGGGGCGCAGCCGGGCGGATCAATCACGACAAACAAAGTGATGAACGCCGATATGAACAATTCGATCATCATGGCTGCCCCGCCGCTGGTGCGGCCTGATTGCTGATGATGACGGCCTGCATCGCCGCGCCGTCCCACATCCGCACGGTGATCCGCCGGGTGCCATCGCTGCGGACCAGCGAGGTCCAGCTGAGCGTCTGATCGTCCGACAGGCCGACCGCCAGATCGTCGCCTTCCGCCGCTGCCTCAATCGCCACGCCGGGCCGCGAGCCACAGCGCGCCTTTTGCCCGTTGATAAAGCCATCATCGCCGTCCGCTGGCGGCGCGGCGGCGGGCGGGTCGATGCTGGTGCCTTCGCTGTGCAGCACCCACGCCAGCCGCCCCCGGGAATCGCGCCGCCAGATCGTCACAAATTCGCCGCCGGTCCCCATGTCGCCGTCAACCGCGCCGCGCACCGCCGCTGAATTGCCATCACAGCTAAGCGCCACCAGCTTCGGCTCCCACCGCCCGGCCGCCGCCGCCCCTTGTGGCCGCCAGTCGCTGATCCCCACCCGCTGCGGGGTCAGCAGCACCGCATCGCGCCCCGCCGCCCCGCGCAGCGCCGCCGCCGTGCCCTTGGCCGCCGCCTCGCGGTTCAGCGCCAACCCGGCCGCCACCACCGCGCCATGGTCCGCCGCCAGCGGCTGGGCGCGCAGCCGCCGCGTCTCGCCATCCGCCGCACAGCCGGCCACGGTCGCGGCCAGCGCCGCCGTCAACCCCAATGTCCGGGCCATGCGCTGCATTCTACAACCCCTCCGGCTCAGCAAGGCCAGCGCGCCGGTGCGCCGCCACCACCGTGTTGCGAAGCAGGCAGGCGATGGTCATCGGCCCCACCCCGCCCGGCACCGGGGTGATCGCCCCGGCCACCGCCGCACAGCCCGCATAATCGACATCGCCGACCAGCCGCCCATCCACCCGGTTGATTCCGACATCAATCACCGTCGCGCCGGGCTTGATCCAGTCCGGGCGCACCATTTCGGCCCGGCCCACCGCCGCCACCACAATATCCGCCCGCCGCACCGCGCTCGCCAGATCGCGGGTGCGGCTGTGCGCCAGCGTGACCGTGCAATGTTCCGCCAGCAACAGTTGCGCCATCGGCTTGCCGACAATGTTCGACCGGCCAATCACCACCGCATCCAGCCCGGCCAGATCGCCGTGCTGGGCGCGCAGCAGCATGATACAGCCCAGCGGCGTGCACGGCACCAGCGCGGGCAGCCCCACCGCCAGCCGCCCGGCATTGACCACATGGAATCCGTCCACATCCTTGGCCGGGTCAATCCGGTTGATGACCGCGCGGTCATCAAGATGCGCGGGCAGCGGCAATTGCACCAAAATCCCGTCCACCGCCGGGTCGGCGTTGAGTTGGTCCACCAGCGCCGCCAGCGCGGCAGCATCGGTGGCGGCGGGCAGGCGGTGTTCCCACCCGGCCATGCCAGCGGCGGCGACCGCCCGGCCCTTGGCCCGCACATAAATCTGGCTGGCGGCATCATCGCCAACCAGCACCACCGCCAGCCCCGGCACCCGGCCAGTCGCGGCGGCAAAAGCCGGCACAGCAGCGGCCACCCGGCCCCGCAATTGCGCCGCCGCAGCCTTGCCATCGATCAAGGTGGCGGCGGTCAAGGCCTCACAGCCCGGATTGCAGGGCAATTCCGGCCAGATAGCCGAGCACCGGCCCGCGCAGAATCATGATTGCGATCAGCACGACCATCGGCGTCAGGTCCAGCCCGCCAAAATCGGGCATGATCCGGCGAATCGGGCGGTACAATGGCTCGGTCATCCGGTCGAGCACCGTCCAGATCTGGCCCACCACCTCATTATAGGTGTTGATGACATTGAACGCGATCAGCCACGACATCACCGCCTGAATGATAATCAGCCACCACAATACCGACAGCAATATCTGGGCGATTTCGATAAACATCATCAGCACGGGCACATAACTCCGACCGGGGGGAACCAGATCACTTTAGCGACGAACCAGCGTTCCGGCACCCCTCGCGGTGAATATTTCCAGCAGCATCGCATGGCGCACCCGGCCATCCAGGATGACGGCCGCGTCCACGCCGCCCTCCACCGCCGCCACACAGGTGGCCAATTTGGGAATCATCCCGCCGCTGACCGTCCCGTCGGCCTGAAGCTTCGCGATTTGCGCCGGGGTCAAATCGGTCAGCAATCCGCCAGCTTTGTCGAGCACCCCCGCCACATCGGTCAGCAAAAACAGCCGCGCCGCGCCCAGCGCCGCCGCCACGGCCCCAGCCATGGTGTCGGCGTTGATATTATAGGTGTGGCCGTCCGTGCCCGCCGCAATCGGGGCAATCACCGGAATCATGCCCGCCGCTGCCAAAGTGTCGATCACCCGCCGGTCCACCGCCGCCGGTTCGCCGACAAAGCCAAGGTCAACCACCTGTTCGATCTGGCTGCCGGGGTCGCGGCGGGTGCGGGTCAGGCGCCGCGCGGTCACAAAGCCGCCGTCCTTGCCGGACAGGCCGACCGCCCGCCCGCCCGCCGCGCCGATCCAGCTCGCAATTTCCTTGTTGATTGCGCCCGACAGCACCATTTCGGCGATTTTTGCGGTTTCGGCGTCGGTGACGCGCAGGCCATCGACAAAGCGGCTTTCCACCCCCAATTGGCCCAGCATCGCGCCAATTTGCGGGCCGCCGCCATGGACCACCACCGGCTTGATCCCCACCGCCTGAAGCAGCACGATGTCCTGAGCGAAATCACGCGCGGCATCGGCATCGCCCATTGCGTGGCCGCCATATTTGACCACGAAAATCTGCCCGGCATAACGCTGGAGATAGGGCAGCGCCTCGACCAGCGTTTCCGCCTTGGTCAGCAAATCGGGCAGGTTGACGGTCATGGCCGCGCCGGTGGCTGCGGCTGGTCCAGCGAGCGGCCCAGCGCGACCAGCCCGGTGATGACAAAGGGGATGACCAGCGCGCTCAGCACCACCTTGGCCAGCATCTGCCCGGCCATCAGATTGGCAATGGGAAACACGCCGTAAAAGGCGATGGTCACAAACAACAATGTATCGACAATTTGCGACAACACCCCGGCAATCGCGCCGCGCACCGCCAGTGCCGCCGTCGGCCCCGCCCCGGCGCTGGCCCCGCGCAGCCGGCTGAAAATCGTCACATTCAGCAATTGCGACGTGCCATAGGCGACAATGCCCGCCGCCATCAGCCGGGGGCTTTGCCCCAGCACCAGATTAAATGCCGCCAGCCGGTCGGCCTCCATCTTGGGCGATGCGGGCAGCGCCAGCACCAGCGCGGTCAGCATGATTGCCAGCACCAGCGGAACAAAACCCCACAGCACAATCCGGTTGGCCGTGCCCTGGCCATGCAGTTCCGCCACTGCGCTCGACAATGCCACCAGCGCCAGAAAGGCGAAAATCCCGGCCTCCACCGCCAGCCAACTGCCCAGCGCCACCTGTTTATTGCCCAGCACCCCGGCCAGCACGACCATGCCGCCGTAAACAATGGCAAACAGGAACAGCGACGGCGACAAGGTGCGGGGCAGCGCCAATGTGGCCTGCTGTGCGGTGGGATC
>DAIUBZ010000126.1:3920-5662 GCA_036846445.1 Sphingopyxis sp.
GGGTTTGGCGGGATCGCGGTGATTTTGGCGATTGCCCTGTTGTTTTCGTCGAACCGCCGCTGGATTCGGCTGCGGATTGTGATTCCCGCCTTTGCGCTTCAGGCCGGTTTTGCCGTGCTGGTGCTGGGCACCCCGTGGGGGCGGGCGGTCATCCAGACCCTGTCGGACGGGGTGTCAAACCTGCTGGGCTATGCCAAGGCGGGGGTGGATTTCATCTTTGGCCCGCTGGCCACCCCAGCGATTGGCGGCAACAGCTTTGCGATTGCCGCCTTGCCGGTCATCATCTTTTTCGCCTCGCTGATCTCGGTGCTCTATTATCTGGGGGTGATGCAATTTGTCATCCGCTGGGTCGGCGGCGGCCTGCAAAAAATCACCGGCATTACCAAGGTGGAAAGCCTGGGCGCGGCGGCGAACATCTTTGTCGGCCAGTCAGAATCGCCGCTGGTCATCCGGCCCTATCTCGCCGGGCTGACCCCGGCGCAATTGTTCACGATGATGAGTGTGGGGATGGCCGGGGTGGCGGGCACGATTTTGGGCGCTTATGCCGGAATGATCGGCGAGCAATTGCTGCCCTATCTGCTCGCGGCCAGCTTCATGTCGGCACCCGGCGGGATTTTGATGGCCAAGATCATCATGCCCGACGACCCCAAGGATATCGGGATTGAACCGGTGGTCATGCCCGATGCCAGCCATGACGAGGAACGGCCCGCCAACCTCATCATGGCCGCCGCGCAGGGCGCGCAGACGGGCGTGAAGCTGGCGGTGGCGGTCGGCGCCATGCTGCTGGCCTTTGTCGCGCTGGTGGCGCTGGCCAATGGCTTGCTCGCAGGGCTGGGCAATATGCTGGGCCAATCCGGCTGGTCGTTTCAGGCGGCATTGGGGCTGGTGTTCGGCCCGCTGCTGTGGCTGGTCGGTGTGCCATGGGAAGAAAGCGGCGCGATCGGGGCGCTGTTCGGGACCAAAGTGGTGCTGAATGAATTTGTCGCCTTTATCGACCTGGCCGCGATGCAGGGCGATTTGTCGCCGGTGGCGGTGGCGATTGGCACCTTTGCCCTGTGCGGTTTTGCCAATTTTTCCAGCATCGCCATCCAGTTGGCGGTCACCGGCGGGCTGGCCCCCAACCAGCGGCCAATGATTGCCAAATTGGGGCTGAAGGCGCTGCTGGCGGGCAGCCTGGCCAATTTGATGTCGGCGACGCTGGCCGGGCTGATCCTCAGCCTGAACAGCGTGTCGGTGGCGGGCTGAGCGCCGCGCGATGGCAATCAGCGCCTGGGCCTTGCTAGCCACCGCGATATTTTTTGAAATCGTGGCGACCAGCCTGCTGAAGGCATCGGCGGGCTTCACCCGCCCGGCCTATGGGCTGGGGGCAATGGTCTGTTACGCGCTATGTTTCTGGCCGCTGGCGCTGGCGATCACCCGGATTCCGGTCGGCGTTGCCTATGCCATCTGGTCCGGCGCGGGGATTGTCGCCATCGCCCTGATTGGCTGGGTGGTGTATCGCCAATCGCTGTCGGCGGCGCAGATCGGCTTTATCGCGCTGATATTGGTGGGGGCGGTCGGGCTGAACATCACCACCGCCCGTGCCGAGGCCGCCGCCGCCAGCACGCGGGCGGATTGAGCGGGACGGCGGCGATGTTCATCAATTTTCTGGATGCGCTGCGGGCGGGCGGGATCAAGGCCGGGCTGACCGAACATCTGCTGTTGCTGGATGCGCTGGACCGCGAGGCAATTGCCCGCACGCC
>DAIUBZ010000127.1:0-5627 GCA_036846445.1 Sphingopyxis sp.
TCCCAGGGCATCGAGAAGCCGACAGTAGCCGCTGGCGTTGCGCGCACAACGCTGGGCACGGCGGCGGTGCTGGCGCACCTGCGCGCCGCCGATCCGCCGCCGGGGCTGGCCATGGTGCTGGCGGCGGTGGCGGCCGATCCGCCCGGTTGAGTGGCGGGGCTTTGGGGGAACAACGATGCAGGCTTTTCGGCGATATCTGAACCAGTTGATGCGCGATCTGGAATCGCCGGTGGCGGTGCGCCGTTTTGGCTCGGGCTGGCTGGCGGGGTTTTTCGCATTGCTGTTTGCGATCAGCGGGCTGGCGATGGTGGTCGCGCTGCGCCTGCCCACCTTGTTGATGACGCCGGACCTCGCGGTGATGACCGCCGGGCCGGGGTTTCGGGCGGGCGTGCATCTGGTGCTGCTCGCCAGCTATGCGCTGGCGCTATTGTCGCTGCTGCTGCGCCCGCGCAAGGTGCTGGGCATGACCGCGCTGATGATCGGCATTGCCGCGGCGCTGCTCGGCGGGGCCGCCGCCACCCCGCTGGAAAGCCGCAGCCTGGGCATTTTCTTTGGGCTGGATTTTTTCATCGTCAATTTGCTGGCCACCGGCTTCATGTTTGCGCCGTTGGAACGCTGGGCGCCGCACCGGCGGGACCAGCGGCTGTTCCGCACCGAATGGCGCGAGGATTTATTCTATTTTCTGGTCAGTTCGATGTTTGTCCAGATGCTGGGCTTTCTGGCGCTCGCCCCGTCCCAGATCATCAATGCCCACACCAGCGGCTGGGCGGCATTTCGCGCCGATGTTGCGGCCTTGCCGGTGGTGGTGCAATTTGTGATTGTGCTCGTGGCGTCGGATGTCCTGCAATATTGGTATCACCGCCTGTTTCACAAAATCCCGTTTTTGTGGGGGTTTCACGCGGTGCACCACAGCGCAAAATCGATGGACTGGCTGGCGGGATCGCGGATGCATCTGGTGGAGCTGGTGGCGCTGCGCGCGGTGACCTCGCTGCCGCTATTCACCCTCGGCTTTTCCCCGGCGGTGATGCAGGCCTATCTGGCGTTCATCTATGTCTGGTCGTCGCTGCTGCACGCCAATGTCGGGGGCGATTTCAACCGGCTGGGCCACTGGGTGGCCACGCCGCGCTTTCACCATTGGCACCACGGGCTGGAGCGTGAGGCGTTTGACGTGAATTTCGCGATCCACTTTCCGTGGATCGACAAATTGTTCGGCACATTCCACCTGCCCCCCGGGCGCTGGCCCGAACATTATGGCATCCCGGAGGCAGTGCCCCCAAATTATCTGGCGCAGCAGGCCTATCCATGGACGCGCCGGGCGGAGCAGAAGGCGGCGGTTGAAGTGCCGGACAAACCCGGCTAATGGCCTGCTGCATGGATGGAGTGCCCGCCTTTCGCCGGTTCAGTTGGCTGTGGCTGCCGGTGGTGCTGGCGATTCTGGCCCGCACGATTGTCGCGCCTGGGTTTATGCTGGGCCGCAGCGACGATGGCACCATGACCGTGCTGATCTGTTCCAGCATTTCCGGCGAACTGCAAACGGTCGAGGTCGCGCTGGGCAGCGGCGGCGAGCATGACGGCGGCGCGGCCCCCGAACATTGCCCATGGGGTGCGCTCGCCGCCACCCCGCCCGTGCCGGACACGCCGGTGATGGCGGCGGCACCAGCCGCGCCCGCGCCGCCTGCCTTGCCAGCCACCACGCTGGGCTATGCGCCCGGCATCGCCAGCCCCCTGCCCCCCAGCACCGGACCCCCCGCTTTCGCCTGAATCGGTCCCAATCGGCCTGCACCGCTGCGTGCTGGGCCGCAACCTGTTTCAAGTGAAAGCAAAGCCATGATAAACAAGCCTTTTCCGGCGCCGCTGGCGCTGGCCACCGCCCTGTCCTTTCTCCCCCTGCCCGCCGTTGCTGCTGATGCGGCCTTGGACGCGGTGGATGTCAGCGCCGATAGCGGCGAAGGCAGCACCACCAGTGCCGACATCATCGTCATTGGCCAATCCGATCAACCCATTACCGTCGCGCCGCGCGGTCTCGCCGTCTCGCTGGGCGCGGAACAATTTGCGGCCATCAACGCCTTCAACGTCGAAGATTTGATGAAATATGCGCCCAATTTCTTCGTCCGCAAACGCTTTGCGGGCGATAGCAACGGCGTGCCCGGATTTCGCGGGACCCACAGCACCCAAAGCGCCCGCGCGCTGGTGATGATCGACGGCTTTGTCGTGTCCAATTTTCTGGGCAATAGTTTCGGCTTCGCCCCCAAATGGGGCGCGGTTGGACCCGGCGAGGTGGACCAGTTCGACATTGTCTATGGCCCCTATTCGCCGCGCTATGTCGGCAACAGCATGGGCGGGATCGTCAACATCACCACCCGCGATCCGCGCGGGACCGAGGCATTTGCGACGGTTCAGGGCTTTGCCCAGCCCTATCGCCAATATGGCACCGATCAGACCTATTTTGGCGGATCGGTCGAGGCGGGTCTTGGGCTGAAACAGGCGGACGGCCCGTGGTCGGTGCGGATCAGCAGCCGCTATTTCGACAATATCGGTCAACCGCAAAGCTGGCGTTTTCTGACCCCAGCGGCGGCGGGCGCGCCCGGTACGCTGGTCACCGGGGCCGTGATTGATCCCGATACACTGACCCGGGTGGCCCGCGCCAGCGGCGGCGCCACCACCACGGTGCGGCCCAGCGGCACCGTGCTGGCCAATGATCCCGCCCCGATTTTTGCCGCTAACTCGCCCCCACATGTCCAGCAAACCCAAAGCAAGTTGAAACTGGGGTATGACGGCGGCGCGGTCCGGGCGCAGGCGCTGCTGGTTCATTGGTGGAACCTCGATCGCCAATATCAGCCCGACACCTATTTGCGCGATGCCGCCGGTGATCCGGTATTTCAAGGGCGGGTGCGTTTTGCCGATCGCGACTGGAATGCCAATGGCGTCACCCTGAGGCGCACCGAGCGGCACGAGATATTGGCCGGACTGATGTTGGAGACGGCGCCAGCGGATGATTTTACCGCGCGGCTGAACCTGTCCACCTATCGCATTGCCTCCTCGCGCGCGCTGCAATCCAGCACCCATGCCAGCGGGCTGGCCAATGGCGCCGGGCAATTGACCCGGGCCGGGCCGACCGGCTGGTTTACGGGCGATCTGTCCCTGTCCAGCCAATTGGGCGGGGTGGAACTCGCCGCGGGCATCAACAGCAATTTGTACGAAACCGACCAAAGCCGCTTTGCGACCGCCAATTGGCGCGCCGCGACCAGCCCGGCGCTGACCACCCGCACCTTTGGCAAGACCCGGCTGATCGGCGGCTGGGTCGAGGCAAAGGGCGATGTGGCTGATGGCGTGACCCTGATCGGCGGCGGGCGCGTGGACAATTGGCGTGCCTTTGCCGGCGGGATCAGCCGCCCGGGCACCGGCGCGCAAGCGGGCCAGATTGTCACCGGCAATTATGCCAGCCGCACCAGCAGCCGGTTCAGCCCCTCGCTGTCGCTCCAGGCCGGGTTGTCGGACGACGTGACGCTTCAGCTCAGCGCCGCCATGGCCACGCGCTTTCCCACGGTGGGCGAGCTGTTTCAGGGGTCATTGAATGGCGATGGCACGTTCAATCCCAACAGCTTTGACCCCAATTTGCGTGCCGAACGCAGCCGCGACCTCAATCTGCTGCTCAGTTGGCGGCTGGGCGCGGTCAAGCTTACGGGCTCGTTGTTTTACCAGCGGGTCGAGGATGCGATATTTTCGCAGTCCGGCTTCAACCAATTTGGCGTCATCACCTCCAGCTTCAAAAATATCGACCAGACCCGCCAATATGGTGTCGAGGCAATTGTCGAGGCCCGGGACTGGCCAATCGCTGGTCTGTCCTTTGATGCAAATGCCGCGCTTAATAACAGCAAAACCCTCAAAAATACCGCGCTGCCCGCGTCGGAGGGCGTGTTTTTCCCCCGCATCCCCCGGTGGCGGGTGAATGGCAACGCCCGATATAAATTGAGTGAGGCGGTGCAGGTCAATCTGGGCGCGCGCTTTGCCACCCGGCCCAACACCGACCTGCTGGGGCTGCGACGGGGCGACACCTTTGGCTATACCAGCGAATTATTTGCGCTGGATGCCCGGGTGAATTGGGCGGTGACGGACCGGGTGCAACTGTCCGCCGGGGTTGACAATATCACCAACAACCGGGCGTGGGTGTTTCATCCCTATCCCCAGCGCATGTTCCTGATCGAGGCGGGGTGGAAATTATGAGCGCGCCAACCAATGCCGCCGGGGCCACCACCGCCCTGTATCGCACCATCTGGCGCTGGCATTTTTATGCCGGGCTGTTTGTGATCCCGTTCATCCTGTTGCTGTCGGTAACCGGCGGGATTTACCTGTTCAAACCGCAGATCGAGGCGTGGGAGGAAAGCGGCTGGACCAACGCGGGAACCGGTCGCACCGCCGATGCCGACGCCCAGGTCGCGGCGGCGCTGGCCGCGGTGCCGGGCGGCACGGTGCGCCATTACCGGCTGCCCCGCGATGTCGCCAGCCCGGCTGCGGTGTTGATCGAATTGAACGGGGGAGTGCGGCGCGAGGTGTTTGTGGCCCCGGACGGCACCGTCACCGCGGTGGTCGACCCCAGCGGCAGGATCAGCGCGATTGTGAACGATCTGCACGGCGAATTGCTGATCGGCACGCCGGGCGGGGTGCTGATCGAACTCGCGGGCAGTTGGTCGCTCGTGATGATCCTGACCGGCCTGTATCTGTGGTGGCCCAAGGGCGAGGGGCGCTGGCAACTGGCTGGAATTGTCTGGCCGCGCCTCAACCAGGGACGGCGCGCGGCGTGGCGCGATGCCCATGCCGTAACGGGCTTCTGGGCCGCCGGGCTGGCGCTGGTCCTGTTGGTCACCGCCCTGCCATGGAGTGTGGTGTGGTCGGACGGGTTCAAGGCGGTGCGGGCCGAACTGGGCTGGCGGGACGCCAAGCCGCAGGATTGGGCGGGCGGCATGCAGCGCGCGGCGAAACCGGCAGGCGCGCATGATGGCCATGCCGGTCATGCCGGTCATGCCGGTCATGGCGCGGCGGGCGGCACCGACCTCGGCTCGCCCGCCGCTGGCCCAAGTGGCGCACTCAATTGGCAGGGCGCGGTCCAGATCGCCGCCGCTGCCGGGCTGGATTATCCCGTCACCGTCACCCCGCCCCACGCCGCCTTTGGCTTTGGCAGCAAAACCATGGGCAATGAATGGCGGATCGCCAGCGCCACCCAGAACCGCCCGCGCCAGCGCAGCCTGATCCTCGATCCGGACACTGGTGCGGTGGTGGGCCGCGAAGGCTTTGCCGACAAGCATCCGATCGATCAGGCGGTCAGCATCGGCATCGCATGGCATGAGGGCCAGTTGTTTGGCTTGGCCAACCAGCTGATCGGGCTGGCAACCGTCATCATGCTGTGCATCATGGCGGTCAGCGGTTTTGTGCTGTGGCGACGGCGCAAACCCGATCACGGTCTGGGCGCGCCGCCGCTGCCACGGGGTCCCGCCCATCTGAGGGGCGTGGCGGCCATCATCCTGGCGCTCGCGGCCTTCCTGCCGCTGCTGGCGGCATCGTTGATCCTGTTGTGGTTGTTCGACCGCCTGCTGCTGCCGCGACTGCCGGGCCTTGCCCGCTGGCTGGGG
>DAIUBZ010000128.1:0-5599 GCA_036846445.1 Sphingopyxis sp.
GGATGCCCAGCGCGCGGGCGCTGCGCAATTGATCGTGCATCAGCGCGATCAGCGGCGAAATCACCACCGCGCAGCCGTCCAGCATCAGCGCGGGCAATTGATAACATAGCGATTTGCCCGCCCCGGTGGGCATGATCGCGGCGGTCGATTGCCCGGCCAACACCCGGTCCACCACCACCGCCTGCACCCCGCGAAAGGCGCTAAAGCCAAATATCTTGGCCAGAACATCATGGGGGTCGGCAGCGTCGAGGTCGGTGGCGGGCGGGAGCAGCATCACTCGGCTATAGCCCGCCCGGCGCGGCGCGCAACCGGCGCGCGCCGCCCATTGCTGCGGTCAGCCCCGCCGGGTGATCCGCCGTTTCGAGATATACAGGCCCGCCATGACCAGCGGCACCACCACCGCGACCAGCCCCGCCATCATCTGCCCCTTTGGCATGGCCGCCAGGCTGGGGTGCAGCTCGGGCACCACATAGGCAGCCAAGCCGACCAGATAATAGCTGACCGCCGCGACCGACAGGCCCTCGACCGCCTGTTGCAGCCGCAATTGCGCATCCGACCGCGCGTTCATCGAGGCAAGCAGATCGCGATTCTGGTGCGCCAGTTCAATGTCCACCCGGGTGCGCAGCAGGCTGCTGGTCCAGGCGGTGCGCTGGGTCAGATCGTCCAGCCGCCGCGAAAAGGCATCACAGGTCCGCATCGCGGGCAGCAGCCGCCGCTCGGTAAAATCGGACAATGAGGGATAGCCGGGCAGCGGGGTCATCGCCAGCCGGGCAATCCGGTCCATGCAAATTTCGACATAGGCGCGGCTGGCCCCCATGCGATAACGGGTTTGGGCGGTGATCGTGGCCAGTTCGGCGCTGAGCGAGGTGATTTGTTCCAGCGTCTGCTGGTCGTTCGATGCCCGGTCGTCCACCCGCTGGGTGAGGCCAGTCAGCCGTTCCTCCAGCGCGGTGATGTGCGGCAGCATGCGTTGCGCAACCGGCAGGCCGAGCAGCGCCATATTGCGATAATTGCCGATTTCCTGCAGCCGCTGGACAATCATGCTGGGGTCGCTGCCCTGCATGCCCTGATCCAGAATCAGCAAGCGGCCCAGCCCGTCGTCGCGCAGCCGAAAATCGCTCCAGATCCGTGCCCGCCCGTCGGCGACATCGCACGCCACCAGATCGTCGGCGACAAAGGCCTCCGCCAGCGCAGCATCGGTGACCAGCGGGCTGTCGGCGGCAACCAGCGCGATCAGCGTGGCCCGCACCACCTGCCCCGGCGCCGCCATCAGCCACGCCAGCGGCACCGCAAAGGGGGTGGTGTCAAACAGCCCGCCGCCCGCCGCCGCAGTGCCCAATGCCAGATTTTCGGCGGCGGCGATGAAGGTATAGCTGGTGAATTCGGTGTGGCGCTCCATGGCAAAGCCCATCTGGCCGATCTCGCCGCTGAAAAACCGCTTGGCCGCACCCGCACCGGGCATCAGCCGATCCAGGTGTTGACGCGCCGCCTCTGCCTCGTCGGCGTCGGTCATGATGATGAATTGCAGCAATTGGGCGGGACTGCCAAACCCCGGCAGCTTGCGGGTGTGCATTTCTTCATTCAGCGCAGCGCGCAGGGGATGGTTTTTGACCGCCAGTTGCAGATTGATCTCGTCGGCCATTTTGCCCCCTTGGTTGCCGGGATGATTGCACCCCGGCGCTGGGGGCGCAATGATCTTGTCGCCGCCGCGTCCAGATTTGGCCAAGATGGCCGCGATTGCCGCTTGCTGCGCTGCGGCGGGTCGGCCACAGCAGCGGGCATGAGCAGTGGGTTGAACTGGGACCGCGACGGGCGCGACTGGCCGAACCGCGCCGCCAGCCGGTTTGTGGCGGCGGGCGGGCTGGGCTGGCATGTCCAGATCGCCGGGCCGGATGCGCAGGGCGCGCCTGTCCTGCTGGTGCTGCACGGCACGGCGGCGTCCAGCCACAGTTGGCGGGCGATGCTGATGCCGCTGGCGGCCCATTTTACGGTGGTGGCCCCCGATTTGCCCGGCCATGGCTTTACCAGCGGGCGGGTGCCGGGCGGGCCGGGCCTGCCGCAAATGGGCCGGGCGCTGTCTGCCCTGCTGGCCGAACTGAACGCGCCGCCGGCACTGATTGCCGGGCACAGCGCCGGGGCAGCGATTGCGCTGGAGGTGGCGAGCCGCATGGCCGCGCCGCCGCCGGTCATCGGCTTTGGCGCGGCGCTGATGCCCTTTCCGGGCCTGGCCGCGCAACTGTTCCCGGCGCTGGCCAAGGCCTTGTTCGTCAACCCGCTGGTACCGCGCATTTTTGCGCGGTTGGCGGCGGTGCCGGGCGAGGCGGAGCGGTTTCTGGCGCGGGCGACGGCCTCGCAGATCGATGCGGCGGGGCTGGCCCTTTATGCCCGGCTGCTGGCCCGGCATGGCCATGTCGGCGGGGCGCTGGCGATGATGGCCAATTGGGATTTGTCCGCCTTTGCCCCCCGGCTGGCGGCGATGGCGATGCCGGTGCGGCTGATCCACGGTGGCGACGATCCTGCCGTGCCGTTGGCGTCGGTGCGGGCGGCGGCGGCGCGGCTGCTGCAAGCGGATGTGGTGGTGTGGGACGGGCTGGGCCATCTGGCGCATGAGGAGGAGCCGGAGCGGGCGGCCGCGGCGGTGGTGGAATTTGCCGCGCAGCATGCTATATTGCAGACATCCCCAGCAAAGCGGCGGAAACGGCAATGACCCCATATTATGCGCTGATCGAGATTATTTTTGGTGCGGCCGTGGCCTTTGGCTTCGGCTTTTATCAATTGTGGTCGGTCAACCGCGAAATTGCGGCTGACAAGGCCAGGAAAGCCGCAGAAACCGCTAATTCACCTCACGCGGCATCCGATAGGGCAGCATGAACTGCACCGCCGGGCTGATGAACCGGTCCATGTTCAGGCTTTCCTGCACCATCGTCACCGGCTCGCCATACACCCGGCTGACCAGCGTTGACCGCGCGTAAAAGGGCGCATCTTCCCAGGTGCGGCTGACGCTGGCGTGGCCCCGGTCGGCACGGGTCTTGCGCTCCATCAGCCAGCGGCTGGCGGGCAGGGGGGCGACCAGCGGCAATTCGGCGTGATCAGGCACCCCATCGGCACCAAAGCGCAGCGCGCTGGCGAAATATGATCCATCGCGCCGCTGTCCCTCGTAAAACACCACTGCCCCCGGCCCGTGGTGCGCGCGCGACCAGTGCCAGGTGCGAAACCCATCCTCCAGCGCCTCGCTGCCGCGGTTGCTGTCGAAATAGGCGGTGCCGCGCCAGCTCAGCCCCGGCTCGGCCATTGCCACCTCCACCCGGGCGCGGGGGGCAAAACATTGCCAGATGTGGCGCTGCGCCGCGTCAAGCGCCAGCGGCACCGCGTTCATCACCTCTGGCGTAACCGTCACCCGCCCGCGCACCGGCCGCCGCCATCGCCATGGCACGCCCAGCCGGACATCGCGTTCGGCAATGTCGATCACCAGCCGGTCGCCCGCCCAGGTCATGGCGCTGGGGCCGATATCCAGCCGGTCGGCGCTTTGCTGCACCGCCGCCGCGCCGCGTTCGGTCATGGTCCAGCGGGCACGGGGGCCGTAAAGCGCCACATTCAATGCGCTGTGATCGGTGGGCTGGCCGCGTCCGCTGGCCTTGTAAAAGGGCGAAAAGACGCTGCCGATAAAGGCGATGATCGTCAGCCCGTGGCGTCCGTCGTCGCTGATGGCATCGACATACCACCAGCCATAGCCGCCGGGCGGGACGGGCGCGTCGAACCGAGGCCGCGCATCACCGCTGTTGCCGCCAGTTGCCCGGACAAGGCGGCCATCGGCACCCCCGCTCCGGGATGGGTGCTGCCCCCCGCGCAATAAAGCCCAGGGATCCGCGTTGTCGATCCTTGGCGGCGGAAGGACGCCGCCCACCCGTGCGAGGCCGGTCCATACAGGGCCCCACCCGTCGACGGAAACATCCGGGCAAAGTCCGCCGGGGTCGTCAGTTCGTGGGGCATCGCCGCTTCCAGCTCCAGCCCGCAGCGCGCCGCGCTCGCCGTCATTTGCCTGGTCCATAGCGCCATCTCCTCAGCCGATGCCGGGCCCCGGTCGCCATTGGCCGGGGCGTTGACAATGATTTGCAACCGCTCGCGCGCGCGCGCGGCTGGGCCAGTTGACCCGCCGCGATCCTGTGCACAGATATAGACGCTGGGCCGGGCCGGGGGGCGACCCGCAGCCAGGTCAGCGAACTCGGCCGGATAATCATCGGAAAACAGCACATTGTGGTGAACAAGCCCCATGCCGCTGGTGCGGGCATGGGCCAGCCAGGTCAGCGCCGACAGCGACCGGCGCGGCGGCGGCATCGCGGCGGCGCTGGCAGCCACATCCGCGCCAAAGGCCCCGGCGGCCAGCGCGGCGGGGTCGGCATTGGCCACCACCGCGTCCGCCGCCAGCCAATCGCCATCCGCCAGCCGCACCCCACTGGCCCGGCCATGCGCCACGTCAATCGCGCACACCGCTGTGCCCAGCCGCAACGCCACCCCGCGCGCCGCCGCCAGCCGCTGCATCGCGCTGGCCAGTGCGTGGATGCCGCCGTCAATTTGCCACACCCCGCGCGCCTCCACCGCCGCAATCACCATCAACGTGGCCGGGCTGGCAAAGGGCGAAGAGCCGCAATAAGTGGCATAGCGGGCGAACAATTGCCGCAGGCGCGGGTCGGAAAAATGGCGGCCCAGCGCCCCCCACATCGTCGCAAAGGGGCGGATGGCCAGCATATCGCCGGGCCGGGTCAGGCCGACCCGCGCCATCAACGGCCCCGGCCACGCCGCCTTTGGCGCGCGCATGAATGCCGGGTCCAATATGGCAAACATCCGCGCCGCCTCGGCCCGAAATGCCCGGTATGCCGCCGCCGCCGCCGCCCCGGCGAAATCGCCAATCGCCGCCTCGCTGGCCGCCGGGTCGGCAAACAGGTCCAATTCGGCTCCGCCCGGCCAGCGGTGGCGCGCCAATATGTCCACCGGGGTCAAGCGGACATGGTCGTCCAGCCGCGCCCCCGCCCGGGCAAACAGCGCATCAAAAATATCGCGCATGGTGAATACGGTTGGCCCGGCGGCGATGCTGGCCCCGTCCACCATGACTTGCCGCACCTTGCCGCCCACGCTGGCCGCTTGCTCGACCACCGTCACCCGGCAGCCCGCCGCCACCAAATCCAGCGCACAGACCAGTCCGCCAATGCCCGCCCCGATGATGACGACCCGCGTGTCGGCCACATGCGCTCCTGTCCGGCCTGCGTGGATGGATTGACGCCAGCATAGCCAGCGTCCAGTGAATTGGACATATGAAAACCGCCCGCCTTCACAAATTGCTGCGCCGCTGGCTGGCGCGGCGCAACGCCGCCTTGGCCAGCCCGGCGTTTCAGCGGTGGGCGGCGGCGCTGCCCGGCACCCGCTGGATTGCCCGGCGGCGGGCGGCGGGGCTGTTCGATCTGGTCGCCGGTTTTGCCTATTCCCAGATATTGCTGGCGGTGGTTCAGGCGGATTTGCTGCGGCTGCTGGCCGGGCCGGGGGCGGACACGGCGCGGGTGGCGGCGGCGACCGGCCTGTCCACCGATGCGGCGCTGCGCCTGCT
>DAIUBZ010000129.1:0-5575 GCA_036846445.1 Sphingopyxis sp.
TCCTCCAGAAAATCGGGCCATTTTGCGGCAGGCACCAGCCGATAATCGGGGATCACCACCAAAAATCCAGCGGCGGCCAGGCTGCGCCCGACAAAGCCATAATCGGCCCGCGCCCCGCTGTGCCAGCCGCCGCCGTAAAAAAACACAATCACCGGCAAGCGCGCATCGGGGCCGGTTCCTGCCGGAGCCCAGATATCCAGCCGATTGGCCGGGCCGGGACCATAGGCCAGTCCGCTGGCCAGCAGGACCGTGCCGCGATCCCCGCCCAAAATCCGGTCGGCACCGTTCAGGCTTTTGGCGCCGCCCAGCATCAACAGCCGGGTGGCCCCGCCAAACAGCAGGATCAGCACCCCCGCCAGGACCAGCAATTTCAGCAATGATATTCTCCTGCGGCGCAGAGGCATGGCGCGGCGTGACCTTGGTTGCGGGACGGCCCTGGGGCGACTATCACCGGCATATCGGCCATCGCTGCGGCGTGGGCAAGCAGATAGGGACAATGATGATGACCACCACCGACCCCGCCGCCCCAGCCGCGCTCACACCAACCGCCACCGGCCCGCGCGGGTGGGGCAAGCGGGTCAGCATGGCGGCATCGCTGTTTGCGGCGATTGGCATGGCGCTTGGTCTTGGCGGCGCGCTGCTGGCCTATGTTGGGCTGGTTGAGCCGCTCACTGGATTTCGGCAATTATTTTCTGCCGTCTATCTGGCCGCCGCCGCCGTGTTGCTGGTGGTGATCGCCGCGCTGTTTCATTGGCGGGCGCGGTCGGCGGCGCTGCTGCATCTGGCGCTGGCGCTGCTGTTGGCGTTGCCGCTGCTGGGCTATGCCGCGTGGTTCATGGGGCAGGCGCGCAGCGTGCCGCCGATCCACGATGTGACGACCGATCTGGGCAACCCACCGCAATTTTCCGCGCTGACCCTGCGCGATGATCTGAATGAAATCGTGCCCGATGGTGGCGATGCGCGGCTGGCGGGAATGCCACCGGCAGAGCGGCGGATCGCGCTGCACCGCGCCGCCTATCCTGATGTTGTCGCGGTGCGGGTGAAGGGCGATGTCACCGCCACTGTCACGAAAATCGCGGGCCAGGCCCGGGCGCGCGGCTGGGATGTCGCGGCGGAAGGCGTGGGCGCCGACGGGGTGGGCCGGGTGGAGGCGACCGAGCGGGTGTCGCTGTATCGCTTTGCCGACGATATTGTGTTTCGCGTGGTCGCCGACCCGGTCGATCCGGGCCGCGCCATCGTCGATGCCCGGTCGGTCAGCCGGGTGGGGGTCAGCGATGTCGGGGTGAACGCTCGCCGCATCCGCGCCGCGCTGGCCGATCTGACCCAGCGCTAACCGGGCTTGGTGGCCCCGCGCATCAGTGCCAAGGCTTCGGCAATCGCGGCGGTCTCGGTCGCCTCGCCCGCGTGCAATTTGCTGCCGATGGTCAGCAGCCGGGCCGAAATGACCGTGCCGGTGTTCGCTTCCTCGGCAATGGCGATGCCGCCGGTGCGCGCCGCGATCGCCGCCCATTCAGCGCGGACTGCGGCCCAAAACCCTTTGGTTGCGGCCCAATAGGCATCGGCGGCGGCGTGGTTGAAGCCGCGCGGAGCGGCGGCGGTGAGCAGGGGGGTGGGGTGCGGGCAAAATCCGATCCAATATGCAAGTGAGCCGCACTAGCGTATATAACGGAAAGCGCCTGTGGCAAGATTTTTGTTGCGAATGGTTATCAATTGGCTATTGCAGCCACAGCACCGATTCCGATCAAGGATATCCCCATGCAAAGAACTGCCATCATGGTCGCCGCCGCTGCCACCCTTGTGCTGGCCGCCTGTTCCGGGCCGGGCGATCCGCCGGGCGGTGAGGCCAAGGTCGTCAACCTCTATTCGGCGCGCCATTATGACAGCGATGCCGCGCTCTATGACCGTTTCACCAAGGAAACTGGCATCAAGATCAACCTGATTGATGCCAAGGCCGACGAATTGATCGCCCGGATGCGCAGCGAGGGGGCGAACAGCCCGGCGGACCTGTTCATCACCGCCGACGCCGGGGCGCTGTGGCGGGCGCAGCAGGCCGGGCTGTTGCAACCTGCGACTTCGCCATTGCTGGCGGAGCGGGTGCCGGACAATCTGCGCGATCCTGCCAACCATTGGCACGGCTTCATGCGGCGCGCCCGGGTGGTTGCTTATGACGCCGCCAAGGTTCAGCCGGCCGAGGTGGATGATTTTGCCAAGCTGGCCACACCCCGCTTCAAGGGCAAGATTTGCGTGCGCTCGTCCGACAGTGTCTACAATCTGTCGCTGGTTGGCGCCGCAATCGAGGCGCTGGGCAAACCGGCGGCGGAGGCGTGGGTGCGCGGGCTGGTCGCCAATTTCGCCCGCCAGCCAGAGGGCGGCGACCGCGATCAAATCCGCGCCGTGGGGGCAGGGGTGTGCGAAGTGGCGATCACCAACAGCTATTATTATATCCGGATGAACAGCGGCGACGATGCCGGCGACAAGGCGGTGACGAACCGGGTGAAGCTGGCCTTTACCGGGCTGGGCGGCGCGGGGGCGCATATCAATATTTCCGGCGGCGGGGTGGCCAAACACGCGCCCAACCGGGCCAATGCGATCAAATTGCTGGAATTTTTCGCTTCCGCCGAAACCCAGCAACATCTGGCCCGGTTCAACAATGAATTTCCCGCCACCCCCGGCGTCGCTGCGCCCGCGCCGGTTGACGCTTTTGCCGATTTTGCCGCCAATCCGATGCCAGCAGCGGTGTTTGCCGCGCGCCAGCCGGAGGCGCAATCGCTGATGAGCGCCGCCGGTTGGCGGTAACTGCGCCGCCGCTGCCCAGCCGCCACCGCTGGCCGCGATTCAGCCTGCTGACCGGGCTGGCGGCGGTCGCGGGGCTGGTGGTCGCGTTGCCGCTGCTCGGCGTGGTGGCGGCGGCGCTGGGCGATGCCACCGCCGATATCGCCCAGCGCGATGTGTTGCGCTACGCGGTCACGTCGCTGACGGTCGCCGCGCTGGTTGCGGCGGCGGTGGCCGTGGTCGGCACGGGGGCGGCGTGGCTGGTGGTCATGCACCGTTTTCCGGGACGCGATGTCTTTGCCTGGGCGCTGGCCCTGCCGCTTGCGGTGCCAGCTTTTGCGCTGGCTTATGCCTATGCGGACCTGTTCGATGTGGCGGGCGATCTCAGGGTGTGGCTGCGCGCCGCCACCGGCCATGATCTGCCCTTTGGGCTGCGCAATATCGGCGGTGCTGCTTTTGTCCTGTCGGCGGCATTCTACCCCTATGTCTATCTGGCCATGCGCGCCGCCTTCATCAACCAGTCGGCGGCCGCACTGGAGGCCGCGACGATGTTGGGCTGTCCGCGCCGCGCCCGTCTGTGGCGGGTCGCGCTGCCGATGGCGCGTCCGGCGCTGGCGGCGGGGCTGGCGCTGGCGGTGATGGAGACGCTGGCCGATTATGGCGCGGTGCAGTTCTTAAGCGTTCAGACCCTGACCACCGGGGTGGTGCGGGCGTGGTCGGTCTATGGCTCGACCGCCAGCGCGGCCCGCTTTGCCTTGCCGCTGCTCGTGCTGGCGGCGCTGCTGCTGTGGTTGGAGCGCGCCAGCCGCCGGGGGCACAGCCATGACGGGGGCAAAAGCGGCTGGCGGGCGGTTGCGCCGCGCCCGCTGACCGGCGCGCGGGCGTGGGCGGCCAGCGCGGCGTGCGCGGCGCTGCTCGGCATCGCGCTGATCGTGCCGCTGGGCTGGTTGGCGGCGGGGTTGGCCGGTGCGGCCCCGGACTGGGGGCGGCTGGGGCTGGCGCTGCGCAACAGTCTGGCGCTGGGCGGGGCCGGGTCGGTGGTGACGGTGGCGCTGGCGGTCATGCTGGTGCTGGGCATGCGGCGTTGGCCGCTGGCCGGGCGGTTGGCCAGCCTGGGCTATGCCACGCCGGGGGCGGTGATGGCGATTGGCCTGCTCGCTCCCGCCGGACTGATCTGGCAAATGACGCCGGGATCGGGGGCGGGGGCCGCGCTGCTGATGCTGGTGCTGGCCTATGCCGCGCGGCTGATGGCGGCGGCGCTGGAGCCGCTGGATGCGGGCCTGACCCGGGTGACGCCGTCGATGCGCCACGCCGCCCGCACGCTGGGGCGCAGCGAGGCGGGCGCGGCTTGGGCGGTCGATTTGCCAATGGTGCGCGGCGCGACGCTGACCGCCACGATCATCCTGTTTGTCGACATTATGAAGGAATTGCCCGCCACCATGATCCTGCGCCCGTTCAATTTCGACACGCTGGCGGTGATTTCCAGCAATTATGCGCTGGATGAGCGGCTGGACCAGGCCGGGCTGCCTGCGCTGATGATCGCGGCGCTGTGCATTGCCCCGGTGATCTGGCTGACGCGGCGGATAGACGCGGCCCGCCCTGGTGCGCTAGACGGGCGGCGATGACGGACAATCTGGCGCTGGAGTGCCGCAACCTCACCCGGCGTTACGCCGGGCGCGCCGCGGTCGACGGCATATCATTGGCGGTGCGGCCTGGGCGGGTGACCGGTTTGCTGGGACCATCGGGTTGCGGCAAATCCACCCTGTTGCGCTTGATTGCCGGGTTGGAGGCGCCGGACGCGGGCGAGATTCGCATTGGCGGGGCGCTGGTGGCGTCAGCGGCGGTGGCGGTGCCGCCAGAGGCGCGCGGCGTGGGGCTGGTGTTTCAGGATCATGCGCTGTTTCCCCACCTCAGCGTGGCGGACAATGTCGGCTTTGGCCTGTCCGGTCTGCCCCGCGCGGCGCGGGCGGCGCGGGTGGCGGCGCTGCTGGCGCGGTTTCACATTGACCATCTGGCCGCTGCATGGCCGCAGCGGCTTTCGGGCGGTGAGGCGCAGCGGGTGGCGATTGCCCGGGCGCTGGCCCGCGATCCGGCGCTGTTGCTGCTGGATGAGCCATTTTCGGGGCTGGATGGCCAAATGCGCGGTGCGGTGCGCGAATCGCTGCTCGCCGATCTGGCCGACATTGGCGCGGCGGTGGTGATCGTCACCCATGAACCCGATGAGGCACTGGCGGTTGGCGATGATCTGGCGCTGATGGCGGGTGGCCGCTTGCTGCAATTCGGTCCGCCCGATGTGCTGCTGGCGCGCCCGGCCTCGGCGGCGGCGGCGCGGCTGCTTGGCGAGGTGGTGGTGCTGGCGTGCCGGGTGGCGGCGGGCCGGGCGGACACCCCGCTTGGCCCGCTGCCCGCACCGGGGGTGGCTGATGGTCCGGCCGAACTGGTCGTGCGGCCGGCGATCATCGGGCCGGTGGCGGACGGGGCGGCGGCCATGGTGCGCGCGGTGCGCCCCAGCATCGGCGGCCATATGGTCAGCGCCGACCTGGCGGGCACCACCCTGGCATTTCCGGTGGCTACCCGGCCACCGGGGGTGGGTGAAACCATCCAGATCGGTCTGACTGGCCCGGTGGCGGGGATTTTTCCGGCCTGAATGCGCCGATCAGAATCTGGCGGTCAACTGGGCGCCATAGAGCCGGGGTTCGCCCCGGATGAAGGTCGGGATACCAAATGCCCCGCCGGTATTGCCCGCATCGAGCAGATATTCGCGGTTCGTGGCATTGCGGACAAAGGCGGCCAGTTCAAACCG
>DAIUBZ010000130.1:0-5575 GCA_036846445.1 Sphingopyxis sp.
TCGGCCCGGGCGGCGGCGGCGGCGCTGGCGGCGGCGGCGGCGGCGGTGCGCGCGGCTTCGCTGGCGCTGGCGGCGGCTTCCGTGGCGGCGGCCTGTGCCTCGGCCTCGGCGGCGGCGGCGCTGGCTGCTGCAAGGTCAGCGGCGAGCGCCTCGCCATCGCCCAGCGCGGCCAGATCGGCCAGGTGCCGGGCAGCATCGCGTTCGGCGCGCTCCGCCATGGCAGTGGCGGCGGCCAGTGCGGACCGGGCGATGCGCTGTTCGGCATCATCGCGGGCGGCTTCGGCGCTGGCCCCGGCGAGCGCCACCTCGGCATCGCGCAGCGCGGCCTGTGAGGCGGTGTCGGCATTGACCAGCGCCGTGCGGGCGCGGCCATGGGCGGCAAGGCTGGCGGCCAATTGCTGGCTGTCCGCGTCCAGCCGGGCCAGCGCGTCTTGGGCGGCGCGGGCGAGATCGCCCTCACGCGCGCGGTCGTCGCTGATCCCGACAATTTGGGCCGCCAGATCGGCCAGCCTAGCCTCGGCGCTGGCGGCAGCGGCCTCGGCCTCGGCCAGCGCGGCGCGGGTGGCGGCGGCACTGTCGCGTGCAGCCTGGCCAGCGGCGCGCAGGCTCGCGAGCTGCACCGCTGCGGCCTGCTGCGCTGCTGCGCCTGCCTGAACCGCCTGCTGCGCGCTGGCGGCGGCGGCGCTGGCGGCGCGGGCATCGGCGCTCGCGGCATCGCTGGCAGCGGCGGCATCGCGCCACCGGGCAAAAATCACCCGCGCCTCATGGAGCCGAATGGCCGACGACAGCGCTCGATATTTCTCCGCTGCCTTCGCCTGCCGCCGCAAGCTGGCGGCGCGATTGTCCATATCGCCGACCAATTCGTTCAGCCGCGCCAGATTGGCCTCGGTCGCGCGCAGGCGGGTTTCGGCATCCTTGCGCCGGACATGCATGCCCGCGATGCCCGCCGCTTCCTCCAGCATCGCCCGGCGCTCGGTGGGGCGGGCGGCGATGACGGCGGCGATCTTGCCCTGGCTGACCAGCGCCGGGCTGTGCGCGCCGGTGGCGGCGTCGGCGAAGATCAACGCCACATCGCGTGCGCGCACATCGCGGCCATTGGCGCGGTAAGCCGACCCGGCGCCGCGCTCGATCCGCCGCACCACCTCCAGCCGGTCGCCAACCTCGTCATTCACCAGCCCGCTCAGCGCCGCGCCGGGGTCTTCGCACACCAGCATGACCTCGGCAAAGCTGCGCGCCGGGCGGGTGGTGGTGCCCGCGAAAATCACATCTTCCATGCCGCCGCCGCGCAGCGACTTTGGCGATCCCTCGCCCATCACCCAGCGGATTGCCTCCAGCAAATTGGACTTGCCACAGCCATTTGGCCCGACCACGCCGGTCAGGCCGGGCTGGATTTTCAGCTCGGTCGGCTCAACAAAGGATTTGAACCCAGCCAGACGCAGGCCGGTGATTTTCATGCTGTCCCCCGCCCGTCCGGCCCCCCCTGCCTCAGCGCGCGCCCAGCGCCGTCAACCGCTCGCGCAGTGCGGGCCAGCTTGTCACCCCGTCCGCCACCTTGCCATTGATGACGAAGGTCGGCGTGCCGCTCACCTGAAATTCGCTCACGCTCGCGTTGGTCAGCGCCTCGACCTCTTCGATATTTTTCACATTGCCAAGGCAAGTGGCGATTTCAGCCTCGGTCATGCCGCGCGCCATGAAAAACTGGTCCAGCCCCCAGGCCTTGGCCAGCGCGCCAAAGCGCTGGGCGGGGGGCAGGGCCATCGCCGTCTCACCCGCCGCGCCTGCGGCCTGTGCTGCGCCAATCAATTGCGCCTGCGCGGCAAACACCTGTTCGGTCAGCGGAAAAAACCGCTGCGGCCCAGCACAGCGGGTCAGGGTGGCGGCGGTGGCGTCCAGCGGGTCGCGGATGAAATTGCGCAATTCCAGGCTGACCCGCCCGGTGTCGACAAATTCCTTTTTCAGCTCAGCCGCGCCAGTGGTCGAAAATTGGGCGCAGGCCCCACAGGTCAGCGAGGCAAATTCAATCACCTTGATCGGCGCATCGGGGTTGCCGATGGCCATGCCGCCCGCTGCCGTCTTGGCCACTTTGCTGGTCCATGCGCCGTCCGCCGGGGCAGTGATTTTCTCAATCACCGGCTGCTCGGTCGTGCCGTCATCCGCGCCGCCGCTGCACCCGGCCAGCAAGGCGGCGGCGGCAATCACGGAAAAACCCAGCGTCTTGGTCATGGTCAAACCCTTTTGCAAAAAGCATCACCCCCCGGGTTTAGGCGCTTTTCAACGCCTGGTCGAGCCGGGTTTTCAGCGCCGCCCAATCATGCACGCCGGGCAGCGCCGCACCGTTCAGGCGAAAGCTGGGGGTGCTGGTCACGCCGTCGCGCTCCGCCATGTTGGTCATGCGGGTCAGCGCGGTCTGGCTGGCCGCGCTGGCCAACGCCGCTCGCTGCCGCGCCGGGCCGACCCCGCGTCGCTGCATCAGCGCGGCCAGCCCGCTGTCGGCGGCAATGCGCGCGCCCCGCTCGGCCACGCTGCCCTCATACCAGCGCTCAATCACCGCATCGGGCAGCGCCCGCACCCGCGCCAGCCAATTCGGCTGGGCCAGCATCAGTGCGCGGTAATGGCCGGAAAACCCCGCCGGCCCATCGGCGCGGGCCAGCAAGGCCGCGGTCATGTCCAGCGGATCGCGCACCAGATTGCGATATTCGAACGCCAGCAGCCCCGGCGCGATATAGGCCGATTGCAGCGGCTGGGTGGCCGCCGCGACAAAGCGGGCACAGGCCGGGCAGGTGAAGCTGAAATATTCCACCAGTTGCAGCCGCGCCTTGATATTGCCGACGATCGCACTGCCGGTATCGGTATATTTGCCGGTGGCCGCCAGCACCGGCACCGGCGCGGCGGCAGCGGCGATCAGCGCCAATGCCGTGCGGCGATGAATGCGGTCCGTGGCCATCCGCTCAACCCACCCGGGGCAAAGTGGGGCGGTTGCCCAGCCCGGCGGCCATATTTTCCAGCACTGTGCGCAGTTCGGGGTCGGCAATTGCGCGCAGCGATTCGCCCAGCTCGCCGCCAACCGGGCGCAAATTGGCCGGGGGCACCACCGGCCTTGGCGCGGGGCGGACCGCGCCCGCCGTCATCTTCACCCGGGCGACGGCGGCATAGCCAAAAAAGCGGTTGGCGGCGGCGATGATGGTGGGCTGCGCCAATTGCAGCATCGGGGCGTGCGCGCCGCTGATTGTCAGGTGCAGGGTGCCGCCCGCTTTTTTGCCCGGCGGAAAGCGCAGCATCGACGGCTCGGTCAGTGCCGCCAGCTTTGGCCCGACAATCTCGGCCCAGCGGCACACCAGCGCGCTTTGGATAAAGCCGAATCGGCGAAACGCCGCGCCGCCGATTTCCGGGACCAAATCGGCGATCGCCCGCGCCGCGCCGCCGCGTGGGCGGGGTTTGGGCGGCGGAGGGGACGGGGCTTTTGCCATGGCTGCGGCCATGCCATAGGCGGGGGGTGACAGTCCAGCCCGCCCCCGATTTTGCCGCGCGCTTGCTTGGCTGGTATGACCGCCATGCCCGCGATCTGGTCTGGCGGGTGCCGCCGGGCAGCAATCTGGCCCCCGATCCCTATCGCGTCTGGCTGGCCGAGGTGATGTGCCAGCAAACGACGGTCGCGGCGGCGGCGGCCTATTTCACCGCCTTTACGGCGCGCTGGCCAACGGTGGCGGCGCTGGCGGCGGCGGCGGACGGCGAGGTGATGGCGGCGTGGGCGGGGCTTGGCTATTACGCCAGGGCGCGCAATTTGCTGGCCTGTGCCCGGGCGGTGGTGGCCGATCATGGCGGGCAATTTCCCGGCAGCGCGGCGGCGCTGGCGGCGCTGCCCGGTATCGGCCCCTATACAGCGGCGGCGGTGGCGGCGATTGCGTTTGGCGAGGGCGCAGCGGTGATCGACACCAATGTCGAACGGGTGATGGCTCGTCACCGCGCCATCGCCGAGCCGCTGCCAGCGGCCAAAGCGGCGATCCGCGCCGCCCTCACCCCGCTGGTGCCGCCGGTGCGCCCCGGCGATTTTGCTCAGGCGATGATGGACCTGGGCGCGGGCATCTGCACCCCGCGCGCGCCGCGCTGCGGTGCCTGCCCGCTGGCGGCGGATTGTGCCGGGCGGGCGGCGGGCATTGCCGGGGGGTTGCCGGTTAAAGCGGCGCGGCGGGCGCGCCCGTTGCGGCGCGGCACCGCGTGGTGGGTGGTGCGGGACGGCGCGCTGTTGCTGCACCGCCGTCCGGCGCGGGGGATGCTGGGCGGCATGCTGGGCCTGCCCGGGGATGATTGGGGTTTGACCGCGCGGGATCAGCCAATTGGCGCAGCGGCGGTGGTGCGGCACAGTTTTACCCATTTCGATCTGGAACTCTCGCTGGTCGCTGCCGCTGTTGGCGACGTGGGTGCTGACCTGCCCCCCCCAATCGATGATTGCGTCTGGTGGCCGCTTGCGGCAATTGCGGATGCGGGGCTGCCCACGCTGTATCGCAAGGCGGTGGCGGCGATGGTTGGCGATCAGGTTGGTTAGTCGAGGATGATGGAAATGACGATGATGATCTCGCGCCGGGCGATGTTTGCCGGATTGGCCGGAGCCGGGGCGGCGCTGGTGTGGCCGGGGCAGGCCGCTGCCTATGCGGCGATGGCCGACGCGGCGGAGCGGTTTCCCGCCACCCGCGCTTTCATCACCGGCTTTGTGACCCGGGGCGAACTGGCCGGAACCCTGGCGGCGATTGGCGTTGGCGAAGCCCCGGCCACCTTCGTTGGCGCGGGGTCATTGGCCCTTGGCGGCACCGCGCCAGTGGACGGGGACAGCCTGTGGCGCATCTATTCGATGACCAAGCCGGTCACCGGCATCGCCGCGATGCTGCTGATCGAAGATGGCCGGATGTCGCTCGACCAGCCGCTCGCGGACTTTTTGCCCAAATTCGCCAATATGGCGGTTCAGGTGACGCCCGATGGTTCGCTGAGTGATGTGCGGCCCGCCAAATCGCCGATCACCATCCGGCAATTGCTGACCCACACCGCCGGCCTTGGCTATAACATCATCCAGAAAGGTCCGATCAAGGATGCTTATGTCGCGGCTGGTATCCTGCCGGGACAGGTTAGCCGGATGCCGCTGCCGGGGCTGGAGCGCGGGACGCCAGCGCCCAGCCTGACCGCCTTTGCCGATGCGCTGGCGGCGCTGCCGCTGGTCTATGAACCCGGCACCCAGTGGAGCTATTCGGTCTCGCTCGATCTGCTCGGCCGGGTGATCGAGGTGGCGTCGGGCCAGCCGTTCGAGGCATTTTTGCAGGAACGCCTGTTCGGCCCGCTGGGCATGACCAGCACATTTTTTCAGGTTCCGGCGGATCAGGCGCACCGGCTGGCCACCAATTACGCGCCGTTTGGCGGGACGCTGGTGGCGATCGACCCGGCGGCGACCTCGATTTATCGCGATCCGCCGCCATTCGCGATGGGCGGGGCCGGGCTGGTGGCCAGTGCGCGCGATTATGACCGGTTTTTGGCCATGCTTCAGGGATATGGCCGGACTGGCAAGGTGCGGGTGATGGCGGAACCGACC
>DAIUBZ010000131.1:0-5542 GCA_036846445.1 Sphingopyxis sp.
GTCGCGCACCGTCCCCGGGGTGCTGGCCGGGCTGGACAGCGGCGAGGTGGCGGCGGCCCGGCTGCGCGCCGACGCACTGGCGCTGATGGCCCGGGCGGCGGAGATGCAGGAATTGGCGGCGCTGGGCGCTTATGCGCCGGGCAGCGATGCCAGGGTGGACCATGCGCTGGCTGCCGCCCCCGCCATCGACGCGCTGTTGGCGCAGGCGCCGGGCGACCGCCGCGACCCCGCTGCCAGCTTTGCCGCCCTGGCCGCACTGGTCGCCGGGCCGTGCGGATGAGCCGCCAACGCCGGGTGAAACAGGCGCTGGCCCGGGCGCAGCAAGTGGCGGATCAGCGCCGCGATCTGGCCCGGGCCGCACTGGTCGCCGCCGCCCGGGACCAGGCCGCGCTGGCGGCCCGACGCGCCGCCCTCACCCAACTCATTGCCGCTGAGTCGGCGACGCTGGCGGCGCAGCCGCTGGCGGGCAGCGACGGGGGCAGGGGATGGCAGGCGGCGATGGCGGATCGCGCCGCCATGCTGGCCGCGGCGGGCAAGGATGCCGACGCCGCCGCCGCTGCGGCCCGCGCCGCGCTGCGCGATGCGGCTGCCCGTGCGCGGGCGCTGATGGGGGCAGCGCGGATGCTGGCGGCCCGCGCCGCCGCCGCCGATGCCCGGCGCGCCACCGCCGCCGCCGCCGACCATGCCGCCGCCCGCTGGCACCATCAGCATCTCGCGGCGGGCACGGCACGATGACCGCTTCCCCACTGCCCGCGCTCGGCCCGCTGGCACCATTGGCCCCGGCGGCGCGGGCACGAGTGATCATGGCGGCGGCGATGCAGGAAAATCAGCGCCTGTTGTGGCAGGCCGCACTGGGCCAGCAAGGCCAGGCTCCGGCGCTGGCCCAGCCGGGGCGCGCGGGGGGGCAATTGGCCGCGCTGGGGGCGGCCACTTCCGGCCTGGCAGCACCCGGCGAGGCGCTGGTGCCATGGCTGCGCGATCAGCTTGGCGCAGCCGCAGGCCCGTGCGGCTGTGCCCCGCCCGCCCCGCTGGCGGCTCCGTCACCGCCCCCGCTGCCGACAATGCGTCCCACAGGCCAGGCCGCCGGCGGGCTGAACCCCGCCGCCATGGGGCCAAATGCCATCCATATCCCGGCGCTGGAAGCCGCTGCCAGCCGGACCGGGATTCCCGCCGCCGCGCTGGCCGCGATCGTCGATGCCGAGGCGGCCAAGGAAGCGGACGGCGGCTGGCGGCTGACATCGCGCAACCCCCGCTCCAGCGCGGCTGGGCTGGGCCAGTTTCTGGCGGGAACCTGGCTCGGCCTTGCGCAAACGCCGGGCAGCACCCTGAACGCCGCCGCGCGCGGCAACGGGTGGCTGGACGCGGCGGGGCGGGTGTTGCCTGCGGCCCGCACGGCGCTCCTGGCGCTGCGGTTCGACGGCCCGACCTCGATTGCGGCGGTGGCCGATTATGCGGCGGGGAATTTGCGGCGGCTGGGGCAATGGCCGGGCGCTGGCGGTGCGGGCGCTGACCCCACGGCGCTGGCCCGCGCCGCCTATCTGGCCCACCATCTGGGACCGGGGGATGCCGCGCGGATGCTGCGCGGCGGGCTGGACGATGGCCGCGCCCGCACCCTGCTGGCGGCCCAGATCGGGGCACCGGCGGCGGCGGCGCGCATTAACCAAGCGGCAAATCCTGCCGCCGCCCACCGCCAATGGCTGGACAGCTACATTGCCCGCACCATCAACCCTGCGCGCTATTTGGCATCATAAATCAATGGGTTAATCTGGCGCGATGCGTGCGGCGTTCACGCTTGCTTTCCCGCCGCCTAAGCAATCTTACGGATGCGCGGGCGCAGAATATGGTAAATGGGGCGGCCTATCCCGGTCGATGCGGCACGAGGGCCGCAGGCGATTATCAGGGAACCAGACCATGTCCGCAAAAACTGATGCACTGGAACAGGCCGTGCTTGCGCTGATGCAGGCGCGCACCACCGCCGAAGCTGACCCCAGCCCGCGCGCCCGGGCGGCGGCGGACCATGGCTTTGCCCGGGTGATGAAGCTGGCCGCCCCGCGCATCCGGCACTTCATCGGCCAATATGGCCTGACCGACCATCAGGACGACGCCCAGCAAGTGTGCGCCATCGCGCTGCACCGCGCGGTTGACGCCTATAACCCGGCCAAGGCAAAATTCACGACGTTCGTGAATTGGCAATTGCGCGGCGAGCTTCAGGCGCTGCGCTTCCGGTTGCGGACCGACCAGCGCTCATCAGCCCGCAAGGTTGGCGCGGCAACTGTGTCGCTGGACGTGCTGGCGGGCGAAGATGGCGCCAGTTTCGACGATATGCTGATCGACGACGCCGCCGAGGCCGCGACCGAGGCGGGGGCGTCGGCGGTCATGGCCGACCGGGTCGTCGACCGGCTGGTGGACCAGTTTATCGCGCGCAGCCGCGCCGCCGCCATTGGCCAGGCGGGCCGCCGGGGCAGCAAGTCGGCGGGCCGCCGCCGCCGCACCGATGTGGCGCCCGGCCTGCCCAAATATATTCAGGTGCGGCCCGGGACCGTCCACCCAGATGATCTGGCGCGGATTGAGGCGCGGCTGGACCGCGACCGGCACATTGTCCGCCACCATTTACTGGCCGACGATCTGGGCGGGGACGCGCCCGCCTGCGTCAGCAACCATGCAACCGATGTATCGCCGGAACGCGAACGGCAAATCGCCCGCCGTGCCCTGCGCGATATTGCGATGAATGCCCGGATGCCGCGCGGCATGGCGGCGGCGCGGCAAGCCTCGGCTGCCTTTGTCGAGGATATTACCGCTGAAATGGCTTCGGCGGCCGCCGCTGGCCCAGCCAATCCGGTGCGCCGGGCGGTGCATTGACACCGGGGCAGCTATTGCAGGGTGGGCCGGGTCTCGTCGGCGGGACCATTGCCGAAAAATTGCATCAATTGCACCGTCAGATCGGCCCGGCTGCGCAGACTGTCACTCTCCAGCAGCGCCTGCTTCGCCGCCGGGTCAAACGGCGCCACCTGGGCAATGCCATTGACCAGCGCCTGGTCATCCAATTTGCTGACCGCATCCCAATCCACCAGATAGCGGTTGCGGGCGGCAAAGGCCTGAGCCTCGCGCTCCAACCCGGCCCGCTCGATACTGCTCAGCACCTCCAGCGCGGCGGCATCATCCTCGACATCGGCCTCAATCTGGCGGAACGGCGTACGTACCGTCAATTCCCGCACCACCCGAAACCGGTGAGTTCCGGTCAGCAGCACATTGTAACGCCCATCCTCCAGCGCCTCGACCTCGGCAATTTTGCCGACACAGCCGGTCGAAAACAGCTCCGGCGGCTCGCTGGCCTGTCCGTCCGGGCCTAACCGGGGCTGAATCATTCCGATCACCCGGTCGCGGACCAGCACATCCTGAATCAACGCGCGGTATCGCGGCTCGAAAATGTGCAGCGGCAACCCCATGCCGGGGAACAATACCGCGCCGTTCAGCGGAAATATCGCCAGCCGCCGGATGGTCATCCGAACAACACCAGTGACAGGCGGCGGCGCTGCGCCGCCACCCACGGATCGGCCAGCCCCACCGCTTCAAACAGCGCCAGCAGCTTCGCCCGCGCTGCTCCGTCGTTCCAGTCCCGGTCCGCCACGATGATCGCCAGCAAATTGTCCACCGCCGCATCGCGCGCGCCCGCGCCAATTTGCGCCGACGCCAGATCCAGCCGGGCCTGGTGGTCGGCTGCATCCGCCGCCACCGCCGCCTCCAGACCGGCCAGTGCATCGGCGTCCGGCATGTCCGCCGCCAGCGCCAGCGCAGCCGCCGCCTGGGCAATGGCGGCATGGGCGGCCAGATCGGCCGGGACCGCGGCCAGCGCCGCCTCCGCCCCTGCACCATCGCCGCTGGCCACCAATGCGCGGATCAAGCCGCCATGCGCCTCGGCGCTGGCAGGGTCCATGTCGACGATCTGGGCGAATATGCTGGCCGCCCGCGCGCCATCGCCCTCTGCCAAAATCTCCTCACCCATCGCCAACAAGGGGGCAATGTCGGGCGCGGCGGCCTCAGCGGCCACGGGCAATTGCGCCAGCAACTGGTCCAGCATGGCTTTCAGCGCCGCTTCAGTGCGCGCATTGGTCAGATTGGCGACCGGCTTGCCCTGAAAAATCGCATAGACGGTGGGGATGGACTGAACCTGAAATTGCGCGGCGATGAAGCCGTCGGTGTCGACATTGATCTTGGCCAGCACCACGCCCTTGGCGGCATAATCCGCCGCCACTTTTTCCAGCACCGGGGTCAATTGCTTGCACGGGCCGCACCATTCGGCCCAGAAATCCAATATGACCAAATTGGTCATCGACGGCTCGACCACATCGCGCCGAAACGCCTCGACCGCCCGCGCTTCATCCACGCTTAAACCCATGCTGGCCACGTCAATCCCCTTTGCGCCAAGCGCCGCGTGCCGCCAATGCTGCCGCCGCCCCGCATATTTGGGGGCAGGACGCCGCAATGCCAAGGGCCGATTGCCGCTTTATCCCGGCCGACGCGGCATCCACCGGGCCAGCCGCCGCCGCCACCCCGCAACCACCACCAATCCGCCAAATCCGCAATTTCCCCTTGCCGCCCCCCGCCCCCCATGCTAGCGGCCCGCTCTGCCCATCGGGGACAACCAACCCCACCAGCGCCAGAGCGGGCGTAGCTCAGGGGTAGAGCACAACCTTGCCAAGGTTGGGGTCGAGGGTTCGAATCCCTTCGCCCGCTCCAGTTTTTCTTCGGGAAAACAATGCGCTGTATGTGATTGCAGCGGCGACTGCCTGCTTACACGCCAACTCCATCGCTAGACTGTCAGCAATGTGTAAGCGCGGCGAATTGTCTTCCGTTTGCGATGAACTGCAAGCGAAGGCGGGATCCTTGGCGCATTCAGTGTGCAGGTCGGCCGGCCAAGGAGATAGCAAGGTGGCACTGACAAGGGATTTCAAGGAAACGGTGAAGGAGCGGGCCGAGCGTGATCCTGCCTTCGCCAAAGCCTTGCTCGACGAGGCCGCGACCGCCTTCCTGAATGGCGAGGCGCATGTTGCACGCCTGATCCTGCGCGATCTCGTCAACGCCTCGGTCGGGTTTGAAGAACTCGCCACAGAAACCAATCGCCCCAGCAAGAGCCTGCACCGCATGCTCTCGGAAAAGGGCAGGTTTTGAGCCTGCGCTTCGAACCCGCTCATGACCGATCCTGAAAGCGGTCCTGCGGCTTTGCCTCGGTTCTGGAAAATTCCTGCCGTTCGGCTAGCGACCCCGAAGCGGACGTCGAATGGCCTAGTCCTCGTCGCTGAAACGAACAGCGACATTCGCAAAATGTTCTTCGTCCGCGAAGCCTTGGCCGAGGTCGTAGAGGTATAGCGTCACAGGGCACAGCTTGCTTTCAGCCCATTGCACTGCTTCCGCCACCGAGACTGCTTCAAGGGCCTCATAGTCAACGGTTAGGCTAGGGTCACTCGCAGGCGCCTGATCGGCATCCCTGCAGCTGTTATCGTGTTCGGTGGCCTCAACAATGGCGTTAACCTCCCGCCACCTA
>DAIUBZ010000132.1:0-5539 GCA_036846445.1 Sphingopyxis sp.
CATGGTGCTGATGTCATGCGCGCTGCGCACCGCGCCGGGCAATTTCAGCATCCGGACAAAATGGGTCGGCACAAATTGGGCGGCGGTGCAGCCATAGCGGGCGATGGCGGCCAGCGCGCCCTCTGCATCAAATTTCTGCATCAACACCACCGTGCCGCCCAGCCGGTGGATGGTCATCGACCAGCGCAGCGGCGCGGCGTGATAGAGCGGCGCGGGCGAGAGATAGATGCTGTCTGCCCCCAGCCGGAACACCATCGCCGCCAGCGCGACCAGCGGATTGCCCGCGTCAATCGCCGGATCGGCGGGCAGCGGCACCTTCACCCCCTTGGGCCGCCCGGTGGTGCCCGATGAATAGAGCATGTCGGTGCCCGCCCGCTCATCGGCAATCGGGGTGGTCGGCATGGCGGCGGCGGCATCCTCCCACCCCGGCACGCCCGCGACGGGTCCGCCCAGGCTGAACCGGGGCACGGCGCTGGCCAGCCGCGCGGCAGCAGCGGCCAGATCGGCGGAAAATACCAGCAATTTCGCGCCGCTGTTGGCCAGAATATAGTCGGTCTCGTCCGGGGTCAGCCGCGCCGAAATGCACACATAGCGCAGGCCCGCGCGCTGCGCCCCCCACACCAGCCCATAATAGGCCAGGCTGTTGTCCAGCATGAATGCGGCCACATCCCCCTGGCCCAGCCCATGGGCGCGCAGCAGATGCGCCGCCTGATTCGATGCCGCGTCCAATTCGGCATAGGTCAGCGTCTCGCCGGTTTCGGCCATGATGACGGCGGCTTTGCCGGGCGCGGTGCGCGCGTGAACGCTGGGGTGCATGGTCAGGATCCTCGGGCGGCGGGTTCGCTCTGGTCGCCAGCCTATCGCCGGAACCCGCGTCGTCAAGCGGGCGATGCCGCGCGCCCCGCAGCGTGGGCGCGCAGGACATAGCCATGGCCACGCACCGTGTGCAGCATCGGCCAGCAAAAGCCGCCATCAATCCGGCCGCGCAGCCGGAACATATGGACATCCACCCGGTTGGTGCCGGGATCATAATCAATGTCCCACACTGCGCGCAGCAGATCGCTGCGGCTGACCACCTTGCCCTCTGCCCGGGCCAGATGCGCCAATAGGTCAAATTCGCGCAATGGCATCCGAATCGGGCGGCCCGCCCGTGCCACCCGCCGGTCAATCAGGTCCATCGCCAGTTCACCCAGCGCCAACTGCCCCGCCGCCAGCCGGGCGCGGCGCAGCAAGCTGGCCACCCGCGCCAGCAACTCGCGCGGGTCGGGGTGGTGGCCGATGGCATCGTCCGCACCATTGTCCAGCGCCACCAGCCGTTGGTGGTGGCTGGCATCGTCGGTTAGCACCAGCAGCGGGCGGCGGCCCGCGATGGCCCGGGCCAACGCCACCAACTCGGCTGGCTCAGCCCAGCCGGGAAAGGGGTTGACGATCAACAGGTCAAACGCACAGTCAAGCCATGGCCGCAGCCCGCTGCCCGGCGGTCCCAGCGCCTGCCAGCGGTGGCTCGCGCCGGCCAGCGCCGCCGCCACCTCGGTTGCCCGCGCCGCCGCCGCGGGGCCGCCCGGAAAGTGCAGGCCGATCAGCGGTGGCGCTGAACATGACGGTGGCGGCGGGGTTGGCAGGGACGGCATGGCAGGCTTTCCGGCGGGCAGCAGACGAGCCCGATAAGCGGTTTCAATCGCACAATTGCGCCGATTGCCCAACTGCCCCCATATCCATTATGACGCCATTATGGCGGCCGCTCGGCCGCTATTGCGGCCGGGTCCACAGGCCGCCGCGCGGCATGGGCGCGGGCGGGCGCAGCGCCTGCCACCCGCTGCGTGCCACCCATGCCCATTTCGCAGGCGCGCTGGTGACGGTGCGGGCGCCCAGCGCGCGGGCGGGATCAGCGGCCACCGCGCGGGCAATGTCGCCGTAAATCCCTGCCGCCGCCAGCACCGCCCAGCGGCTGCGGCGCGGCAAGGCAGCGGCCCCAACCCGCGCCGATGCCTCATAATCCGCCGCCAGCGCCGCCACCCGGCCAGTGAGCGCCGCCAGCGCCGGGCGGTGGGATGCATCCATCATTGCGCCCGGCGGAATGCCTGCCGCCTCCAGCCAGTCGGCGGGCAGATAATGGCGGCCCGCGGCGGCATCTTCGGCAACATCGCGGGCGATATTGGCGAGTTGAAACGCCAGCCCCAGATCGCACGCCCGGTCCAGCACCGGCGCATCATCCGCCGCCACCCCCATCACCACCGCCATCATGCACCCGACCGCGCCCGCCACATGGTAGCAATATTGATACAGGTCTGCCTCGGTCTGCGGCCGCCAATCGGCGGCGTCGAGGGCAAAGCCAGCGATCACATCGTCGGCCAGCGTCCGGGGCAGCGCAACCTCGCGCAGCAATTGGCCCAATCCGTCAAACGCCGGATCGCCGCTGGACTGGCCAGCATAGGCGCAGTCGGTCAGCGCGCGAAGCCGCGCCAGCCGCGCCGGAGCGTCGGCAGTCGGGGTCAACACGCCGCCATGATCCTGGCCATCGGTCAGGTCGTCACAGGCCCGGCACCAGCCATAAAGCAGCCACACCCGCTCGCGGGTTGCGGGGGCAAACAACTGGCTGGCGGCGGCAAAGCTTTTCGACCCGCGCGCGATGCTGGCCCGGGCGTGGGCCACCAGCGCGGCGCGGTCAAAGCTCACAAATCCGCCGCCTTCATCGCAAAAATCGCGCGGTGCGGCTGGTAAGCCGCCATCTGCGTCAGCAATCCGTCCAGATCATCATCGACCAACATGATGCCGGCGTGCTGGGGACGGATAAAGCCGACATCGATCATGTGGCGGTTGAACGCGATCAATGCGTCATAAAATCCCGCGACATTCAGGACCCCGACCGGATCGCGGTGATATCCAAGCTGGGACCAGCTGATCGCTTCCCACAATTCATCCATCGTCCCCACCCCGCCGGGCAGGGTGATGAAGCCGTCGGCCAGATCGGTGAACATCCGCTTGCGTTCGTGCATTCCGGCAACGACGTGCAATTGGGTGCAGCGGCGATGCGCCACCTCGCTGGCCACCAATGCTTGCGGGATCACGCCGATCACCTCGCCGCCCGCTTCCAGCGCGGCATCGGCCACGCTGCCCATCAGCCCCAGCCGCCCGCCGCCATAGACAATGCCAATGCCCCGCTCTGCCAAGGTGCGCCCGACATGGCGGGCGGCGGCGATGTAAACCGGATCAGCCGGGGTGGCCGACCCGCAATAAATGGCAATGCGTTTCATGGAGCCGCGAGCATCAACTTTGCCGTCGCCTTTGCGCTGCCCACCACGCCGGGGATGCCCGCGCCGGGGTGCGTGCCCGCCCCGACGAAATAGAGATTCTGAATCTCGTCATCGCGGTTGTGGGCGCGGAAATAGGCCGATTGCCACAACACCGGCTCCAGGCTGAACGCGCTGCCCAAATGCGCGCCCAGATCGCGGCCGAAATCTGCCGGGGTGTAATAAAAGCTGGTGGCCAGATTGGCGCGCAGGCCGGGGATCATCCGCGCCTCCAGCTCCTCGAAGATCGAATCGGCGAACTGCTGGCCGAACGGGCCGTCCCAATCCACCTTGGCCTTGCCCATGTGGGCCACCGGGGCCAGCACGTAAAATGTCGAATAGCCCTCGGGCGCCATCGCCGGGTCAGTGATGGTGGGGTGGTGGAGGTAGAGCGAGAAATCGTCCGGCACGACGCCATTTTTGTAAATATCGTCCAGCAGCCCCTTGAAGCGCGGGCCGAACAAAATGCTGTGGTGGGCGACATCGGGATAATGGCCCTTCAGCCCGAAATGCAGCACGAACAGCGACGGCGACCAGCGTTTGCGGCCCAGCGATTTGGCCGCTTGCTGCCCGCGCGGATGGTCCTTTAGCAATTTGGCATAGGTGTGCATCAAATCGCCATTGGTCGCCACCGTGTCGGCGGCCAGCACCTCGCCGTCCGCCAATTCCACCCCGGTGGCGCGGTTGCCCGCCGTGGTGATCCGGGCGACTGGGGCCGACAGGCGCAGCGTGCCGCCCAGCCGTTCGAACAGCGCGACCATGCCCGCCACCAACTGGCTGGTGCCACCCTTGGCAAACCAGACGCCGCCGCGCTTTTCAATCGTGTGGATCAGGGCATAGATGGCGCTGGTGTTCATCGGGTTGCCGCCGACGAGCAGGGTCTGAAACGACAGTGCCTGCCGCAATTTTTCACTTTTCACATATTTGGACGCGATGGAATAGACGCTGCGCCACGCCTGATGCTTCATCAACGCCGGGGCCGCCTTGACCATCGAGGCGAAATCCAGAAACGCCACCGACCCCAGCTTTTGATAGCCGTCGCGCTCCACGCCAATCGAATATTGCTGGAATTTTTCATATCCGGCCAGATCGTCGGGGGCGATTTTCATGATCTCGGCCCGCAATTCCGCCTCGTCATTGGAATAGTCATAGCGGGTGCCGTCGGGCCAATCCAGCCGGTAAAATGGCTTCACCGGGACCAGTTCGACATCGTCCGCCAGCCGGTTGCCCGACAATTCCCACAATTCCTCAAGGCACGGCGGATCGGTCACCACGGTCGGCCCCGCATCGAACACAAACCCCTGCCGCCGCCAATGATAGGCGCGGCCGCCGGGCTTGTCCCGCGCCTCGACCACCGTGGTGGCAACGCCCGCCGATTGCAGGCGGATCGCCAATGCCAACCCGCCAAAACCCGCGCCGATTACAATTGCCGTTTTGGCCGCCGTCTCGTTCATACCCAATCCAAATCCTTTACCACGCCCACCGCGCGCCAAAATGGCACCGGGGGCTTGCCGGTCAAAATCCGCGCCTTGTCGGCCAGGGTCGATTGACCGGCATAAAACCGCTCGATCAGCCGTGGCCGCAGCCGGTAGAAACGCTGGAGCACCTTGTATCGTTGCGTGGGGTCGGCCGCGTGAAACAACATCGCATCCAGCATCCGGTAAAAGCGCTGGCGCTGCCACGCAGCGGCGGCAAAGGCGCGCAGCCGATCGGGCAAATCGGGGTCATCGGCATGGTCCGCCACCAGCGCCGCCATTCGCACCGCATCGGGCAGCGAATAGCCAGTGGTCGCCTGATACGCCCCGGCGCGCGAGCCAATCCGGCCCACGGCATCGGACGCCGGCCAGACGTCGGCAAATTTGCCGCCAATCACGACCGGCAGCACCCCGCTTTCCTCGCCCGCCACCGCGCTGATCCGCCAGCCCATCCGGGCAGCATATTCGGCAATCCGCTGGCGCAACGCCGGCGCGTCAATGTCCGGCGTGTCGGCGTAATATGTGTCCTCGACAAATACCGTCTCCGCGTCAAACGGCAGGCAATAGAAAAAGCGATAGCCGCCCAATTGGGGCACAGTGGCGTCAATGACGATGGGGCGGGCCAGGCCGTGCCCGCCCGCCACGGTCAGCCGCTGGCCCAGAAATTTCTGCCACCCGCAATCCAGCACCGCCGGGTCGCCGCCGCCGCGCGCGTCCAGCACATGCGCGGCGCTGATGCTGCGCTGATCGGCCAGCGTGACCCGGTGCGGGGCC
>DAIUBZ010000133.1:0-5536 GCA_036846445.1 Sphingopyxis sp.
GTTGTTCGACCGCCTGCTGCTGCCGCGACTGCCGGGCCTTGCCCGCTGGCTGGGGACGACGCCGCTTTCATCGCAGCCCGCCGGGTGATAGGGTGCGCGGCATGGGCGTTTCCAGCCATGTCTATGCCGCGCCGCCGCCCGGTGCCAATGCCGACTGGACCATCCCGCAGGCGTGGGATGCGTTCAGCGCGGACGAGCATGTGATGTGGGACCGGCTGTTCGCGCGCCAGGCCGAGATGCTGCCCGGCCGCGCGGCGGATGCTTTCCTGCGCGGGCTGGACGTGCTGCGCCTGGAAACGCCGGGCATTCCCGATTATCGCGCGCTCAATGCGCGATTGATGGCGGCCACCGGGTGGCAGGTGGTGGCGGTGCCGGGGTTGGTGCCCGATGATGTGTTTTTCGACCATCTGGCGAACCGCCGCTTTCCAGCGGGCAATTTCATCCGCCGCCCGGACCAGATCGATTATTTGCAGGAACCCGATGTGTTCCACGATGTGTTCGGCCATGTGCCGATGCTGGCCGACCCGGTTTTCGCCGATTATATGGCGGCCTATGGCCGGGGCGGGCTGCGCAGTCTGGGCTTTGGCGCGCTGCACAAGCTGGCGCGGCTATATTGGTATACGGTCGAGTTCGGGTTGATCCGCGAGGCGGCCGGGCTGCGCATTTATGGCGCGGGCATCGTCTCCAGCTATGGCGAAAGCCTGTTTGCGCTGGGCGATGCCAGCCCCAACCGGGTGATGTTCGACCTGATGCGCGTCATGCGCACCGATTACCGGATCGACGATTATCAGCAGACCTATTTCATTATCGACAGTCTGGACGATTTGCTGCGCACCACAGTCGAAACGGATTTTGCCCCGCTCTATGCGGCGCTGGAGCGGCTGGATGATCTGGGCGCTGCCGAATTGGCCGACGATGACCAAGTGCTGACGCGCGGCACGCAGGCCCATGCGGCGCGCGGCGCAAGCTGAACCAAGGGATTCTCGGGCAGCATCCCGCTGCCCGGCAAGCAGGGGGGTGACAAGATGGACATGAAAAAGGGGCTGGCCGAGCTGTTCGGCACATTCTGGCTGGTGTTCGGGGGGTGCGGCAGCGCGGTGCTGGCGGCGGCCTTTCCCGACGTCGGTATTGGCCTGCTCGGCGTTTCGCTGGCGTTCGGCCTGACTGTGGTGACCATGGCCTATGCCATCGGCCATGTGTCGGGCGGCCATTTCAACCCGGCGGTGACCATCGGCCTGTGGGCGGGCGGGCGGTTCGCCGCCAAAGACATCGCGCCTTATGTCGCGGCGCAACTGGTCGGCGCGGTGCTGGCGGCGCTGGCGCTCTATGCCATTGCCAGCGGCAAGAGCGGTTTTGAACTGACCGCAAACGGGCTGGCGGTGAACGGCTTTGGCGAACTGTCACCCGGCGGCTATGGCATGACCGCCGCGCTGGTGATCGAGGTGCTGCTGACCGCCTTTTTCCTGTTCATCATCATGGGGGCGACGGATGGGCGCGCCCCGGCGGGCTTTGCGCCGCTGGCCATTGGTCTGGCGCTGGCGCTGATTCATCTGATCTCGATCCCGGTGACCAACACGTCGGTCAATCCCGCGCGCAGCACCGGCCCGGCGCTGCTGGTCGGCGGCATGGCGTTGCAGCAATTGTGGCTGTTCTGGCTGGCCCCGATTGTCGGCGCAGTGATCGGCGCGACCGCCTATAAGCTGACGGCAAAGGCGGACTGAACACCGCGCTGAACCAGCGGCGGCGCGGCGGGGTGCGGGCTATTGCTCCAACATCCGCCGCGCCATCGCCCGCGCTTCGTCCGCCATGTCGGGCCGGTCCAGCGCCACCGCCAGATTTGCCTCCAGATAGCCAATTTTTGAACCGCAATCAAAGCGCTGTCCGGCAAAGGTGACGGCGTGGAACGGCTGGGTGCCGATCATCGCCGCCATCGCATCGGTGAGTTGAATCTCGCCGCCCGCGCCCTTTTCCTGGGTCGCCAACACCCGCATCACCTCTGGCTGCAAAATATAGCGGCCCGAAATGATGAGGTTGGACGGCGCATCGGCGACTGCGGGCTTTTCAACCAGCCCGCGCACCTCGGTCAGCGCACCGGAAGCAGCACCGGGCGCAATGACGCCATAGCTGGACACTTGATCGCGCGCCACCTCCAGCACCGACAACAGATTGCCGCCGGTTTGATGATAGGCGTCGACCATTTGCTTCAAACACCCCGGCGACCCATGCATGAACTCGTCCGGAAGCAAGATCGCAAAGGGTTCATCGCCGATGATGTCCCGCGCACACCAGATGGCGTGGCCCAGTCCCAGCGGCTCCTGTTGCCGGACAAAGGCGCAATTGCCGGGGCTGAGCCGCGAACCGGCCAGCACGCCCAGATCCTTGCCCCGCGCCGCCATGGTCGATTCCAGTTCGAACGCAATGTCGAAATGATCCTCGATCACCCCCTTGCCGCGCCCGGTGACGAAAATCATCTGTTCAATGCCCGCGTCCCGCGCCTCGTCCACCGCATATTGGATCAGCGGGCGGTCAACGATCGGCAACATTTCCTTTGGCACCACCTTGGTGGCGGGCAGGAATCGGGTACCCAGCCCTGCGACCGGGAAGATGGCTTTGCGAATCGGCTTCATCGGGTCATGATCCTTTACTGCTGGGGAGAGACGATGATGACGACCCGCCGGTTGGCCGCCTTGCCTTCTGGCGTATCATTGTCGGCCACCGGAAATTCCAGTCCCCGGCCCACCACCTGAGCCGGAGAAAATTGCATGCCGCCGCCGCGCAGCGCGTTGGCCACCGCCTCTGCCCGCCGCGCCGACAATTGCAGATTATAGGCCGCCGCGCCGCTGGCATCGGTGTGGCCGTCGATCCGCGCGGTGGTGATCGACACTGCCGCCAAATCCGCCGCCAGCCGCGCCAGCACCGCCTGTTGCTCGGGCTTGAGCTGGGCATCATCAACGTCGAACAGCAACAACGCACCCAGCGTCAACTGCCACTTCGCATCCTCTGCCTCCACAAAGCCCTGCGCGGTCAATACGGCAATTTGCGCGGCGGAAAAGCGGGGCGGGCTGGGCACCGTGGCACAGCCCGCCAGCAATGCCGCGCCGATCAGCCCGACCACCAAGCGGCGTGGGCGGATCATCGCGGCCACACAAGCATCAAAAAATCCGGTCATGCGATCAATTCCCCGATACGCCATGTTTGGCGCGGTACATCTGGAAGTCGGCGGCGTATAGCAATTTGGCGGCGCTGTCGCCATCGCCCGGGTAATGGGCCGTGCCAACACTGACCGACACGGTGGCGCACTCGCCCCCGACATCCACGCCGCAACCCGACAAATCAGCGATCCGCCGGGCCAGATCAGCACAAAGATCGCCCGCATGGCCCGCCGTCGCGGACGGGGCACGCCGGTGCACCGCGACGGCAAATTCATCGCCGCCGATCCGCGCGGCAATGTCATCAGGACCAAGCTGGGCCGCGATGTGCTGGCCAATCCGGGCCAGCAGCGCGTCGCCGATCCCATGGCCATAGGCATCATTCACGCGCTTAAAGCCGTCCAAATCCAGATACAGGAGCGCCAATCCGCTGTCCCCGCGCGCCGAATCGGCAACCGCAGCGGCCAGCAAGCGATCAAAGGCGGCGCGGTTGTAAAGCCCGGTCAGCGCATCGCGATCGGCGGCGAGCGACAGTTCCGCCTTTTCCGCCTCCACCATATCCTGCCACCCCTGCAATTCATCGAGCAGCGCGTTCAAATCCTTGCCCAGCCGGTCAAACTCGACAATGGGTTGCGGTGCGACCCGGCGCTCGAAGCGGCGGTGCAGCCGCACGTCATGGGCAACATCGGCGATGGCGGCAAAGCGCAGCCGCAACTGGCTGGCAAACCGCCGGGCGATCACCGCGCCGCCAATCCCGGTGAGCAGCAGACAGATAGCCGCAACAATCAACCCCAGCACAACATAGCTGCGCATGGCCCGGGCATCGCCCCAAATCCGCACCGCGCCAATCCGCACATCGCCGCGCAACACCGGCTGGCTGACCGGGCGGGGAAACAACAGGGCGCTGACCCGGGGCATGGGGTCGGGCGTGCTGGCGGTCCATGCGACCATCAACCCGCCATCATTTGCCCGCACCTCGATCCGCCTGAGGCCCGGAATACGGTCGAGGGCGGCCAGGCTGTCCCGCGCGGCATCTGCATCATCAAAGGTCAGCGCCGGTTCAACGGCATAGGCCGCCAGCCGCGCGCCCAGTTGCAAATTGGCATCGGCATAGCCGCGCAGCGCCGCCACCCCGGCAAAGAATACGCTGAGCGTGGCAATGGCGACCGCCAGCAGGGTGATGCCAAAATGAAAACGGGCCAGCATCTGGCTCAGGCTGCGCGGTGCGCCAGTTGGTGGGCCATTGCCGATCACTGGCCGCCCCCACCCGCTTGCCCGATGCGCAGCACCCGGGGATCGATTTTCAGCCCGCTGCGCGCCAAACTGTCCAGATTGACGGTAAAGCCAAATTCGCTGGAACCGGGACGGTTGGTCAGGCAGATGATGCTGCCAAACAGGCAGGATGGATCATCCTCGGCTATGGTCAGTACCGGGCGGGTGCGGACCAACTGGCCAATGCGGCGGTGGTCCGCGCGCGGCATTTGCCCCAGATAGATAACGTCACAGTCCGGCAGTTCGGGCGGAGCCGCGCCGCGCGGCGGCGGCGCTGGCCACCGCGCTGGGGGGTGGAATTGCCCAATCAGCGGCGCGCCACTGGCCGCAAAGGGCGGCACCGGATCGGCGGCCAGCCGCGCCCGCCCGGCAATGCAGACGCGCAGCATCGCGCCGGGCCGCGCCGCTGGCCAGCGGGTATAGCCAATCACTCCGCCGATCAGCCGCTGCATCGCCCGGTCCGGCCCCTCGCCGCCATCCCCGCTGGCTAGCGCCGCGGGCTGCACCACCGCGGCGGGCGCTTGTCCTGTCATAGCAACCGGCATGGCATCGGCGGCCATCAGGAACATCGGGAAAAACAGCGGGCGCGTCCTTGGTCACCGGGGCCGACGCCAAGCCGCTACCAATGTTGGCGCGCCTGTCAAGGACGGTGGGCGCGCAAGGTGCAGTGGATCAGCCCAGCCGCTGGGCGAATTTCGCCCGCAATTTGGCCAATTTGGGCGGGATGACCGCCAGGCAATAGCCGCTGCGCTGGCCCGCCCCGGCCCAATAATCCTGATGATAGGCCTCGGCGGGATACCAGACCGCCATCGGCTCGATGGTGGTGACAATCGGTTGCGGCCAGTCCGCCGCTGCCGCCGCAATGCCCGCGCGCGCATCCGCCTCCTGCTGCGGATCATGCGGGAAAATGGCGCTGCGATATTGGGTGCCGATGTCATTGCCCTGCCGGTTGAGCTGGGTGGGGTCGTGGGTCGCGAAAAACACCTCAAGCAAGCTGGCATAGCTGATGACAGCCGGGTCAAAGGCGATGCGGATCGCCTCAGCATGGCCGGTGGTGCCGCTGCACACCTGGTCATAGCTGGGATTTGGCACATGGCCGCCGATATAGCCGCTGG
>DAIUBZ010000134.1:0-2440 GCA_036846445.1 Sphingopyxis sp.
CAATCCTCGCGCAGCTCAAACACCCACAAATTGGGGGTCATCGCGCCGACGTCCATCACATGCGCGCCAATGTTCAGCATATGGTTGCAGATGCGAGTCAGCTCCGCGAACAACACCCGCAAATATTGCCCGCGCAGCGGCACCGCCAGCCCCAGCAATTTTTCGATTGCCAGCACATAGCTATGCTCCATCGCCAGCGGCGAGCAATAGTCGAGCCGGTCAAAATAGGGCAGCGCCTGAAGATAGGTTTTATACTCAATCAGCTTTTCAGTGCCCCGGTGGAGCAGGCCGACATGCGGGTCCACCCGCTCGATAATTTCGCCGTCCAATTCCAGGATCATGCGGAGCACGCCGTGCGCGGCGGGATGTTGCGGCCCGAAATTGATCGTATAATTGGCGGTGGCCAGATCGCCCTTGGTCGGCGCATCGCCCACCGGCACGGCGGTGGCGCCGCGGTCCAGCGGATAATCGGCAAACATGTCGCCGCCATGGTTTTGCACGGCCACGCTGGGCTGCTCGCTCATGTGTCGGCTCCTGTCGCTTTCGGCTTGGGCTTGCGCGGGCTGCGCTTGGCGGCGGCCTTGTTAGCAGGCGCTCCCGCGCCGGTGTCAGCGGGCTTCTCCGTCACCTTTGGCGTGGCCATTGGGGGGGCGGGCGGAGGGGCGGGGGCCTTTTCATCGCCCGGCAGGACATAGTCCGCGCCTTCCCACGGCGACAAAAAGTCAAAGCTGCGGAAATCCTGGGCCAGCTTCACCGGCTCATACACCACGCGCTTTTCCTCTTCGGAATAGCGCATTTCGACATGGCCAGTCAGCGGAAAATCCTTGCGGAACGGATGGCCGTCAAAGCCATAGTCAGTCAAAATCCGCCGCAAATCGGCATTGCCGCTGAAAATCACCCCGTAAAGGTCGAAAATCTCGCGCTCCAGCCACCCCGCGTTGGGCCACACGCCGGTAATCGTCGGCACCGGGGTCGTCTCGCTGGCACTCACCCGCACCCGCAGCCGGTGATTGCGGGTCAGACTGAGCAGATGATAGACCACTTCGAACCGTTCGGCGCGGTCCGGATAATCCACCCCGGCAATTTCCATCAGCTGCTGATAATCCAGCCGGCCTTTCAGCACCCTCATCACATCCGCCACCGCGTCGCGCGGCACAGTGATGCTGTCCTCATCGACCAGGTGGTCATGATGCAACAGTTGCGGGCCGATGAGCAGCGCCAATTCCTCGGCCAGATTGGCGCGCGGAGCGACCAAAGGGGCGGGGTGAGTCATCGGTCCATCGTCCCGACGCGGCGGATTTTGCGCTGCAACTGCATGACGCCATAGAGCAGCGCCTCCGCCGTCGGCGGACAGCCCGGCACATAAATATCCACCGGCACAATCCGGTCACAGCCGCGCACCACGCTGTAGCTGTAATGATAATAGCCGCCGCCATTGGCGCACGACCCCATGGATATCACATATTTGGGGTTCGACATCTGGTCATAAACCCGGCGCAGCGCCGGGGCCATTTTGTTGCACAGCGTGCCCGCCACAATCATCACATCGGATTGGCGGGGAGATGCGCGGGGGGCGACGCCGAACCGTTCCATGTCATAGCGCGGCATATTGACGTGGATCATCTCGACCGCGCAGCAGGCCAGGCCAAAGGTCATCCACCACAGCGATCCGGTGCGCGCCCAGTTGAACAAATCTTCGGTGCTGGTGACAAGAAAGCCCTTGTCGCCCACCTCTCCGCTCAGATCGTCGAAATAGGCCTGAGCCGGCGGGCGCATCGGGCTACCGTCCGCGTTGACAAGGCCAGTTGCCGCGCCAGCGGCGGCGGCGGCGGGGAGAGCAGCATTGGTCATTTTGGTCATTCCCAGTCCAGCGCGCCTTTTTTCCATTCATAGACAAAGCCAATGGTCAATATGCCCAGAAAAACCATCATTGCGGCCCAAGCGTTCCAACCCAGATCCAGAAATGTGACGACCCAGGGGAATAAAAACGCCACCTCCAGATCGAAAATGATGAACAGGATCGCCACCAGATAAAAGCGCACGTCAAATTGTGCCCGGGCATCTTCGAACGCGGGGAATCCGCATTCATATTCGGTCAGCTTGGCTGTGTCCGGCTGGTGGGTGCCGGTCAGCCGCGACACCCCCATCGGCAAAAAGACAAAGGCCAGCGACAGGGCCAGCGCCACCCCCAGGAACATCAGGATCGGCAGATATTCAAGCAGATCGACCATGGCCCGGCTGCGTCCTTTGCGGGGGAAATATCCCAGGCCCGGCACCGAGTCCGAGCGGGGGTTTGCACTCGCTGGTCCTTAGGCGAGCCGCGCGCCGCCCGCAAGCCCAGCCGGGCGCCTGGCGCGCTGCATTGCAATATTTGCAATCGTAGCCAATGACCCGCCGCCCGGCGGCGCGTTTCGTCTGCTTCGCGCCGTCAAGCGGCGCG
>DAIUBZ010000134.1:2540-5513 GCA_036846445.1 Sphingopyxis sp.
GTCTGCTTCGCGCCGTCAAGCGGCGCGAAGTGCCCCGGCGACCAATTTCTGCAGGCGGCTGTGGACGGCGGCGCTGCCCGCCAGATATTCGCTGCGTTCGTGCATCCGTTCGCCGCCGCGAAAATCGCTGACAAAGCCCCCGGCCTCGCGGACCAGCAACATGCCCGCCGCCACGTCCCACAACGCCAGATCGCTCTCCCAAAAGCCGTCAAACCTGCCCGCTGCAACCCACGCCAAGTCCAGGCTGGCCGCGCCAAAGCGCCGTATTCCGGCAACTTCCGGGCCGATAGCGGCAAAAATCCGATTCCATTGCCCGGTGTCACCATGGCCCAGATAGGGGATGCCGGTGGCGACAATCACCTCGTTCAGGCTGCGCCGCGCCGCCACCCGCAGCCGCCGGTCGTGCAGCCATGCGCCGCGCCCACGTTCGGCCCAATAGCTTTCATCGGTCACCGGCTGATACACCAGCGCCGCCGTCACCTCGCCCCAGCCGCCGCTGGCGGTCGGCTCCTGAACCGCGATCGAGATTGCAAAATGCGGAATGCCGTGGAGAAAATTGGACGTGCCATCCAGCGGGTCGATGATGAAGCGCGGCTTGCCCGGCTGTCCAGCGATCTCGCCCGCCTCTTCCAGCACAAAGCCCCAGCCGGGCCGGGCCAGGCTAAGTTCGTCATACAAGGTCCGCTCGGCGGCCTCATCGGCCTTTGACACAAAATCGGCGGGGCCTTTTTGCGAGACCTGAAGCTGCTCCACCTCGCCAAAATCCCGGCGCAACTTGCTCCCGGCCTTGCGCGCGGCCCGTTCCATGACGGTGATGATGCCCGATACGGCCATGTTTCAATCCCAATCCGGCAATTCAGCCAGCAATTCAATCGGCACGCCGCACATATTCCCGGTCATAGACGTTGACGACAATCCGGGTGCCGCTGCCGATATGCGGGGGCACCATCACCCGCACGCCATTGTCCAAAATCGCGGGCTTGTAGGATGACGACGCCGTCTGTCCCTTCACCACCGCATCCGCCTCGACAATCACCGCCTCCACCTGCTCAGGCAGATCGACCGAAATCGGGCGTTCTTCCCACAGCTCCAGCACGACATCCATGCCGTCCTGCAAAAACTCGTGCGCCTCGCCCACCACATCCTTGGCGATGGTGATTTGCTCATATGTGTCCTTGTCCATGAACACCAATTCCTCGCCCTCGGCATAGAGGAATTGAAAATCCTTGGTGTCCAGCCGCACCTTTTCCACCGTGTCGGCGCTGCGGAAGCGGACATTGGTTTTGCGGCCGTCGATCAGATTTTTCATCTCGACCTGCATATAGGCCCCGCCCTTGCCCGGCTGGGTGTGCTGAGTCTTGGCGACTTTCCAGATGCCGCCTTCATATTCCAATATGTTGCCGGGCCGGATTTCTACGCCGCTGATCTTCATGAAATTGCTCGCTTGGCTGGATGATTTTGGTAGGCGTGGGCGTTAGCCACCAGCGCGGGCAAACGCAAGGCCAGGGGCAAGGACGCGCGCTGGCTTACTCCGCCCGCCCCAGCGCCGCCAGCATCGCGGTCACCCCGGCGGCAGGGCCAGCATGATGGCCCCACACCGCGCTGGACACGGCGATGAAATCCGCCCCCGCGGCCACCAGCGGCGGTGCATTGGCCGGGGTGATGCCGCCAATCGCGACGCACGGCAGTTCGAACAAGCCCTGCCACCACGTCAAAATCTCTGGGTCGGCGACATGGCTGGTGGCCTTGGTCGCGGTGGGATAAAATGCGCCGAACGCGACATAATCTGCCCCCGCCTCGCCCGCCTCCATGCCCAAATGGCGGCTGGCGTGACAGGTGACACCGATTTGCGCATCGGGGCCGAGTTCGCGCCGGGCATCGCGGGCATCGCCGTCCCCCTGCCCCAGATGCACCCCGTCGGCACGCAGCCGTTTGGCCAGCGCCACGCTGTCATTCACGATGAACGCCGTGCCGTGGGCGGCGCACAGCGCCTGGAGCGGCGGGGCCAGCCGGGCGATGGCGTGATCGTCCAGCCCCTTCAGCCGCAATTGAAACGCCGCGACCGGCCCCGCCCCCAGCGCCGCCGCCAGCGTATCGGCAAAGCCCCCGTCAATTGCGGGCGGCGAGATCAGATACAGGTCACAGGCGGGCGCAGGCATCAATCAGGCAATCGAGGCCGCGTGAATTTCGGCAATTGCGGCGTCCAGCGTGGCATCAAAGCTGGCGTCATCCTGCTGGCGGCGCAAGTCGGACAAGAGCGCCCGGCTGAAGCTGGCGATGATGCCGGGATTCCGGGCGAGCTGCCCACAGGCGTCGGCCCGGCTGAATCCGCCCGACAGCGCCACCACCCGCAGCACCGCCGGGTGCGCGACCAGCGGGGCAAAGGCGCCCGGCTGGACGGGCAGCGACAGTTTCAGCATGATCCGCACCCCGCCCGGCAGGGCGTCCAGTGCGCTCAGCAATTCGTCCAGCAACAGCGCGTCACATGCCGCCCGGTCGGGGCTGGTGATCGTCACTTCTGGCTCGGCAATCGGCATCAGGCCATGGTCCAGCACCTGGCGCGCCACCGCCATTTGCTGGGCCACCGCAGCGGATATTCCGGCGGGATCAGCGCGGTGGATGACCGAGCGTTGTTTGGTGCCGAACATGCCCAGCCCGCGTGCCCGGGTCAGCAGCGCGTCCAGCCCGGCAATCGGCTTCATCAACTGCACGCCGTCGGCCTGCGCCTCCAACCCCTGATCGATCTTGATGAACGGGACAATATCCTTCGCCGCCAGCGCGGCGGGCGTCGGCTGGCCGTCCACCAGCCCGTCCATCGTCCGTTCAAACAGGATTGCCCCCAGCACCCGGCGGCCATCAAACACCGGCGAACCGATGATCCGCGCCCGCATGGCGTGGATGAGCGCGAACATTTCCGCATCATCGGCCCAGGCATCAGCGGCCACGCCATAAGCCGTCAGCGCCTTGGGCGTC
>DAIUBZ010000135.1:0-5508 GCA_036846445.1 Sphingopyxis sp.
GCCCGGATGGAGGCAGGGGCGCATGTCGGCAAAATCGTGCTGACGGTGGGATAAAGCAGCGCGGCCGCCCCACCCGCTGCCGCAGCCGTCACCGGGCCGCCATCGTTTTGTCATCGCAGTGTCGCTGTTTTGCGATTCAGATTGTCACATTTCCCGCCCAAGGCCGGGGGTGCGCGGCGGGCCGATCCGCCGCTGGCACGAAAGGCATCGGCATGAACGCACCCACCGCCCGCGCGGCAAAACCCACCACCACCGGCGGCCAGCGCCATTATTTCCGCACCGTGTGGATTTCCGACATTCATCTGGGCACCCGGGGCTGCAACGCCGACATGCTGATCGACTTTCTGGACCATATGGACTGTGACACCCTGTATCTGGTCGGCGACATCATCGACGGCTGGCGGCTGAAAAAGCGGTTTTACTGGCCCACCGCCCACAATGATGTGGTGTGGCGGGTGATGAAGCGGGCCAAGCGCGGCACCCGCGTCGTTTATATCCCCGGCAACCATGACGAGATGATGCGCGGCTTTGTCGGCATGGATTTTGGCGGGGTGAAAATTCGCCGCCGCGCCATCCACACCACCGCCGATGGCCGCCGCCTGCTGGTCATTCACGGCGATGAATTTGATGCGGTGATGCTGGCCCACCGCTGGCTCGCCTTTGTCGGCGATGCCGCCTACACGCTGCTGATGCGGCTGAATGTGGTCGTGAACCGGGTGCGGGCGTGGGCGGGCCTGCCCTATTGGTCGCTGTCGAAAATGGCCAAGCACAAGGTGAAAAACGCGGTCGCCTTCATCAACCAGTTTGAGGAGGTGGTGGCGCGCGAGGCGGGGCAGCGCGGGCTGGACGGGGTGGTGTGCGGCCATATCCACCATGCCGAAATGCGCGATATTGGCGGCGTGACCTATTATAACGACGGCGACTGGGTAGAGGGCTGCACCGCGCTGGTCGAGCATCCCGGCGGGCGGATGGAGATTTTGCACTGGGCCGACGAAATTGCCGCGCGCAGCGCCAATGTCCGGCTGTTGCCCGCGCCGGGCAAGGCCGCGCCCGCCAAGGTCGCCGCCTGATGCGGATTGTCATCGTCACCGACGCCTGGCACCCGCAGGTGAACGGTGTGGTTCGCACCCTCGACGCGATGCAGCGCGAACTGACGGCGCGCGGGCATCATGTTGCGATCATCTCGCCCGATCTGTATCGCTCGCTCCCCTGCCCCACCTATCCCGAAATTCGGCTGGCATTTGCCCGCGCCGGCAATGTCGGGCAGCGGATTGCCGCCTTCGCCCCCGATGCCGTGCATATCGCGACCGAAGGCCCGCTGTGTCTGGCCGCCCGGCGCTGGTGCCAGCGGCGCGCCATACCCTTCACCACCGCCTATCACACCCAATTTCCGGCCTATATCGCCCGGCGCACGGGCATTCCGGCCCGGGCGATCTGGCGCTATATCCGCTGGTTTCACGCCCCGGCCCAGGCGGTGCTGGCGTCCACCCCGTCGATCCGGGCCGAACTGGCCGACCATGGCATCACCCATCTGGCCCATTGGGGGCGCGGGGTGGATGTCGGGCAATTTGGCCCCGACGGCCCGCAGCACCCGGCGCTGGCTGACCTGCCCCGCCCGATTCAACTCTATGTCGGGCGGGTGGCGGTGGAAAAAAACATCACCGCCTTTCTGGCCACCCGCCAACCGGGGACGCGGGTGGTGGTCGGCGACGGTCCGGCCCGCGCCGCGCTGGCCGAGGCATGGCCGGATACGGTGTTTCTGGGCGCGCTGCACGGCGCGGCGCTGGCCAGCGCCTATCGCGGCGCGGATGTGTTCGTGTTCCCCAGCACCACCGACACCTTCGGGCTGGTGATGATCGAGGCGCTGGCCAGCGGGGTTCCCGTTGCCGCCTATCCAGTCACCGGGCCGTGCGACATTGTCCGGGCCGAGGTGGGGATGCTGGACGCTGATCTGGACCGCGCGATTGCCGGGGCGCTGACCGCCGACCGCGCCGCCTGCGCAGCCTATGGCCGGTCCTTTACCTGGGGCCGCAGCGCCGACCAGTTTCTGGCCGCGCTGGTGCCGGTGGCGCAGGGGCATGCCCATCCCGCCGGGGCGGCGGCGCCCGCCTGATCCGCCGCCTGACACACCGCTTGCTTGCCGCACCATTTGCGGCTAATTCATCCAGCGACGGCCGCCCCCCAAGGGGCGGCCCCTTTTGTTTCTGGTCCCCGCCGGGCGGGGCGAGTGAAGGATGACGCTGATGGCCGCTTTGCAAGCCACCCCCTTGATGCCCCATGCCACGGCGGCCTGGCTGGTCGACAACACTGGCCTGACCTTTCCCCAGATCGCCGAATTTTGCGGCATCCACATTCTGGAGGTTCAGGCAATTGCCGACGACACCGCCGCCACCAAATATACCGGGCGCGACCCGGTGCGGGCGAATGAGCTCAGCCTCGAGGAAATTGAGCGCGGGCAGGCCGACCCCGAATATCGCTTGAAAATCAACCAGATCGCCGAACCGGTGCGCCGCACCCGTGGGCCGCGCTACACCCCCGTCAGCAAGCGGCAGGAAAAGCCCGACGGCATTGCGTGGATTTTGAAAAACCATCCGGAAATCAGCGACGGCGCGATTGGGAAGCTGATCGGCACCACCCGGGGGACGATCACCGCCATCCGCGAACGCAGCCATTGGAACAGCAGCAATATCGTGCCCAAGGATCCGGTGACGCTGGGCCTGTGTTCGCAGCGCGAACTGGACGCGTTGGTCGCCCGGCTGGCGAAAAAGGCCGGCGTGGTGCCGCCGCCAGAGGACAACCGGCTGGACAGCGACCGCGCCGCGCTGATCGAGGAACTGCGCGCCGAACGCACCGCTGCCGCGCAGCAACGGGAAGCCGAGGCAGCGGCAGAAGCGGGCAATCCGGCGGCCTGACCCCGCACTATCGCCCGTTGATCCAGCGAAACGTCGCGATGTTGATCGCGGTGTAGCTGCCGTAAAGTGCCAGCGCCAACCCCGGCTGGGCGCGGGCCAGCAGCATCATGCCGACCAACAGGGCAAATTCCAGCACATAGGGCAGGTGCGGCCCGGTCACGCGCAGCATCGCCGTGACCATCGCCCGCAACTCCGGGTCGGCGACATCGCGCATCGCCCGGTGCATGGCAAAATTGCCGACGCCCGCCCAGAACAATATGACCATCACCAGCAGCATGGCGCAGTGATGGCGCGGCGCGGCGCGCTTGTCCAGCGGCCGCGCTGGACAACGTCGGGGGCGAAGGCCGCGGACAGGCCGACCCGATTGACTCTGCCATGTGGCTTTTAGGACGCAGCGCCCTCAGCAATCCGCTTTTGCCAATGGGCCGGGGCGTTGACGTGGACATTGGCGCCGCTGCTGTCCACCGCCACCGTCACCGGGAAATCGACGACCTCAAATTCGTAAATCGCCTCCATCCCCAGATCGGCAAAGCCGACCACCCGGCTGGATTTGATCGCGCGGGCCACCAGATAGGCCGCGCCGCCGACCGCCATCAGATAGGCGCTGCCCGCCCCGGCAATGGCGGCGGTGGCGGCGGGGCCGCGTTCCGCCTTGCCGACACAGGCCAGCATGCCCAGCCCCAGCATCAGGTCCATATATTTGTCCATCCGGGTGGCGGTGGTCGGGCCAGCCGGGCCAACCACCTCCTCGCCCACCGGATCGACCGGGCCGACATAATAGATCACCCGCCCGGCGAAATCGACCGGCAGGGGGTCGCCGCGCGCGACCATGTCGGCAATGCGCTTGTGCGCGGCATCCCGCCCGGTGAGCAGCTTGCCAGTCAGCAGCAGCCGGTCGCCCTGCCGCCAGCTCGCGACATCGGCGGCGGTCAGACCGTCCAACTGCACTCGCTTGGCCGCCGCATCCGGGGTCCAGTGAATCTGCGGATAATCGGCCAGCACCGGCGGCTCCAGATAGGCGGGGCCGCTGCCGTCCAGCACCAGATGGGCGTGGCGGGTGGCGGCACAATTGGGGATCATCGCCACGGGTTTGGAGGCCGCATGGGTGGGCCAATCGGCGATTTTCACGTCCAAAATGGTCGACAGCCCGCCCAAGCCCTGCGCGCCGATGCCCAGCGCATTGACCTTGTGATACAGTTCGATCCGCAATTCCTCAATCGGGCTGGCCGGGCCGCGCGCGATCAGCTCGGTCATGTCGATGGGGTCCATCAGCGACTGTTTGGCCAGCAACATCGCCTTTTCGGCGGTGCCGCCAATGCCGATGCCCAGCATCCCGGGCGGGCACCAGCCCGCGCCCATGGTCGGCACGGTGTCCACCACCCAATCGGCGATATTGTCGCCGGGGTTCATCATCTTGAACTTGCTTTTGTTTTCGCTGCCGCCGCCCTTGGCCGCCACGTCAATCGCCACCGTGTCGCCGGGCACCAGCTCGACATTCAGCACTGACGGGGTATTGTCGCGGGTGTTGACCCGGCTGAACGCCGGATCGGCCAGCACCGAGGCACGCAGGCGGTTTTCGGGGTGCAAATAGGCGCGGCGCACCCCTTCATCCACCACCTGTTGCAGGCTGTGCGGGGTGTCGAGGCGGCAATTCATGCCCCATTTGATGAATATATTGACGATGCCGGTGTCCTGACAAATGGGGCGGTGCCCCTCCGCGCACATGCGGCTGTTGGCCAATATCTGGGCCATGGCATCGCGCGCCGCCGGCGATTCCTCGCGCGCATAGGCGGCGGCCAGCGCGCGGATATAGTCCATCGGGTGAAAATAGCTGATATATTGGAGGGCATCGGCGATGGTTTCGATCAGATCGTCGGCGCGGATGATGGTCATCTTGGGTCCTCATGTTCGTCGGGGGCGCGGCGGCTGGCCGCGCGGCCAAAGGTGCGCGGGGTGGCGGGGGTGGCAGGCAGCGCAGTGTCCGCCGCATCGTCCGGCCCATCGGCCGCCGGGGTGGCGCGCGCGGGGCGCGGGCGCAGTTGCACCGCCTGCACCGCGTCAAAATTGACCAGCGGGGCGCGCCGCGCCGCCAGCTTCCACGTTGCCGCCGCCGCCACGCCGGTCAGCGCCAGCCAGCCGCCACCAATCGCCGCCACCAGCGTCCAGCCAAAGGCCATGGGCGCAATCAGCGCCATCACCAGCGCCACCAACGGTGCCACCGTCAACGCCCCGACCAGCGCCAGCGCCCGGCTGCCCAATTGCCCCAGCGCCAAGCCGATCACCAGATTGGTCGCCCCCAGCAACAGGAATTTGGTCGTCACCGGCAGCCACAGCCCAGCCAGGTCCGGGCTATATTCCCCGACCACAAAGGCCGCCTGTATCCCGAACAACAGCCAATTTTCCACCGCATCAAATGCCGCCGCCAACCACGGCATCACCGCGCCGAGCAGCACCAGAGGGCGCCGGGTTTCCCGCCACAGACACCAGCACCCCAGGCTCAGAAATGCCGCATAAATCACCAGAAACAGATAATCCAATTCGTTGCCGCTTTGCATCATCGCCAGCCGCACATCGCGCAGCGGATCGCCCTCTGGCC
>DAIUBZ010000136.1:0-5425 GCA_036846445.1 Sphingopyxis sp.
GGGTGGCGGGACCACATTCTATCAGGGTGGCGGGACCACCGTGGCCGTTTGCCGGAAAATCCTCTGACGCCTCTAACGTCAGGTGGGAACCATGTGCGTCGGACCAAGGTCCGGGCAGGGACAGCCCCCGTGGATGTGATATCGCCTCAGGGATGTTCGCTAAAGCTCGTACCGGGCAGCACCCGCCGTCGGCCAAAATAGTCCCGGGCGGCACATAATTCAAGCGCGCCCGGCAATTTGCCCGGCAATCGCCTCCACCCGGTCGGCCAGCCGGGCCAGCACTGCGTCCATCTGGCCGTTCGCCGCGGGTGGCGGCGGCGCGGCCGCTTTCGCCTCCAGCGCGGCGATCCGGGCATTTGCGGTGGCCAGCGCCGCCGCCAGCGCCTCGGCCCGCGCCTGTGCGGCGGCATAGGCATCGCTGACTTTGGCCATGGCGGGCAGCGCCTCGGCCAACTTCGCCTCCTGTTCCTTGGCGGCATCGGCCAGCAACAGCGCGGCAAACATCAATTGCCGCGCCTCGCCACCGGCCCCGACGCCCGCGATCTTGGCATCGACCATCGCTGCCAGTTCGGCCAGCGCGGCCTCCTGCCCGTCGGCGCAATGGACATCATAGCTGCGTCCGCCGATCTGGATTCGCACATCGCTCATGGCTGCGCCCCGGTAATGATCCGGTCCAGTTCGGTGATGGCTGCGGCCACCTCGGCCCGCAGCGCGGCGTCGGCGAGCGGGGGCGGCGCAGCGGCTGAGGCCGCACCTTGCCCCGCCAGCGCCCGTTCAATGCGGCCCAGCGCGGTTTCAATCCTGCCAATCGCCAATTGTGCCGGGGTCAATTGCATGACCGGCAAATAGCAGGAACGACCGGCCCGCGCAAATCGCTGCATGCGAAAAAACCCGCGCGGGGTGCCCGCGCCATGGTTGACTCAGCGGCCCGGCATCGCGATGGACAGGCGGCGCGAAGCCCGGGCCGGTTCGAGCACAAAATGGGCCGGCGATTTTGGCGTGAGGACATGCAACCATGGCAGTGATAATAGCGGCGGAACAAATGCTGGCGAATGCAATCCGCGCGCTGGCGATGGACGCGGTGGAGGCGGCGGCCAGCGGCCACCCCGGGATGCCGATGGGCATGGCCGACGTCGCGACCGTGCTGTACCGTGACTATCTGAAATTCGACGCTGCCGCTCCCGACTGGGCCGACCGCGACCGGTTTGTCCTGTCGGCGGGCCATGGTTCGATGCTGGCTTATGCGCTGCTTCACCTGACTGGCCATGCCCGCCCGACGATGGACGATATTCGCAATTTCCGGCAACTCCACAGCCCCTGCGCCGGTCATCCGGAAAATTTTGAGCTGGCAGGGGTCGAGGTAACGACCGGGCCGCTGGGCCAGGGGCTGGCCAGCGCCGTGGGGTTGGCGCTGGCCGAACGGCATCTGAACGCCCGGTTCGGCGACGATCTGGTCGATCACCGCACCTGGGTCATCGCCGGGGACGGCTGTTTGATGGAGGGGATCAACCACGAGGCGATTGGTCTGGCCGCACATCTGGGGCTGGGCCGGTTGACGCTGTTGTGGGACGACAACCGCATCACCATCGACGGGCCGACCGATCTGTCCACCAGCGAAGATGTCGCCGCGCGCTACCGCGCCACCGGTTGGCATGTCGAGGCGTGCGATGGCCATGATTTTGCCGATATTCGCCGGGCAATTGACGCCGCGATGGCCGACCCGCGCCCCTCGCTCATCGCCTGCCGCACGGTGATTGGCTATGGTGCGCCCAACAAACAGGGCACATCGGCCACCCACGGCGCGCCGCTGGGCGCGGCGGAAGTGGCGGCGGCGCGCGCCCAGCTTGGCTGGACCGCCCCGCCGTTCGAGGTGCCAGCCGATATTGCGGCGCTGTGGACCAGCATCGGGGCGCGCGGCGATGCCCAGCGCCGGGCATGGCATGAGCGGTTGGCCGCGTCGCCGCACGCCGCCGCCTTTGCCGCCGCTTGTGCCGGTGTGGTTCAAACCGGCGCGCACTTCAGTGCCTATATGGAGAAAATCGCCGCCGATCAACCGACCGTGGCCACCCGCAAGGCGTCCGAAAATGCCCTGACGGCGCTGACCGCTGACATTGCCGAGATGGTGGGCGGCAGCGCCGACCTGACCGGATCGAACAACACGAAAACGGCCAGCACCGCGCCATTGACCCGGGACAATTATGGCGGGCGCTATATCTACTATGGCATCCGCGAATTTGGCATGGCGGCGGCGATGAATGGCATGGCGCTCCATGGGGGCATCATCCCCTATGGCGGCACCTTTCTGGTCTTTGCCGATTATTGCCGCGCCGCCATCCGCTTGTCGGCGTTGCAACGCGCGCGGGTGATTTATGTGCTCACGCACGACAGCATCGGCCTTGGCGAGGACGGCCCGACCCACCAGCCGGTGGAGCATCTGCAATCGCTGCGCGCCATGCCCAATTTGCTGGTGATGCGTCCGGCGGATGCGGTGGAAACGGCGGAATGTTGGGCGCTGGCGCTGGCGGCGGCGGACCGGCCCAGCATCCTGGCGCTGACCCGCCAGAATCTGCCGGCGCTGCGCAGCGATATCGCCGAAAATCGCGCCGCGCGCGGCGCATATCGGCTGACCGCTGCCACAGCGGCGCGCCGGGTGGTGCTGGTCGCGACGGGGTCAGAGGTGGCGCTGGCCGCCGACGTCGCGGCGCGGCTGGAAGCGGTCGGCATTGGCGCGGATGTGGTGTCCATGCCCTGCACCCGGCTGTTTGACGAGCAGGACGCGGCCTATCGCGCCGATATTCTGCCGGACGGGCCGCTGCTGGTGTCGATCGAGGCCGGGGTGACCTTTGGCTGGGAACGCTATGTTGGCCGCCGCGGCCTGTCCTTTGGCATCGACAGTTTCGGGGCGTCGGCCCCTGCTGCCGATTTGTTCGCCCATTTCGGCCTGACGGCGGATGTCATCGCTGGCAAAATCACCGCCGCCATTTGATCAATGCAAACAACAGAGGAACCCAGCATGGCTGTCAAAGTAGCAATCAACGGATTTGGCCGGATTGGCCGGCTGGTGGCCCGGGCGATATTGGAACGCCCCGATTGCGGGCTGGAATTGGTCGCGATCAACGATCTGGCGGATGCCAAATCCAATGCGCTGCTGTTCAAACGCGACAGCGTCCATGGGCCATTTGCGGGCGATGTCCATGCCGATGGCGACATGCTGGTGGTGAATGGCCAGCCCATTCGGGTGACGGCGGTGCGCGATCCCGCCGCTTTGCCGCACGGCGACATGGGCGTGGATATTGCGCTGGAATGCACCGGATTTTTCGCCGACCGGGACAAGGCCGGGGCGCATCTGGCCGCCGGGGCGAAGCGGGTGCTGATCTCGGCCCCGGCCAAGGGCGCGGACCTGACCGTGGTTTACGGTGTCAACCACGCCAAATTGACTGCCGATCATCTGATCGTCTCCAACGCATCGTGCACCACCAATTGTCTGGCCCCGGTGGCCAAGGTGCTCAATGATGCCATCGGCATTGAACGCGGGCTGATGACCACGGTTCATGCCTATACCAACGACCAGAAAATCCTCGATCAAATCCACAGCGACATGCGCCGGGCGCGGGCGGCGGGCATGTCGATGATCCCCACCACCACCGGCGCGGCGCGGGCGGTGGCCGAGGTGTTGCCGGAATTGGCGGGCAAGCTGGATGGGTCGGCGATTCGGGTGCCAACCCCCAATGTCAGCCTGGTGGACCTGACCTTCACCCCGGCCCGCGAAACCAGCCGCGACGAGGTGAATGCGCTGCTGAAGGCCGCTGCCGCCGGGCCGCTGGCCGGGATTTTGGGCTATAGCGATGAGCCATTGGTGTCGATTGACTATAATCATTGCCCGGCCAGCTCGACGGTGGACAGTCTGGAAACCACCGTGCTGGACGGAAAATTGGTGCGGGTGGTGAGCTGGTATGACAATGAATGGGGCTTTTCCAACCGGATGGTCGATACCGCCGGGGCGATTGGCCGGCTCATCTGATCGCCATGGCTGATTTTCGCTCATTTCGCACCTTGGACGATATCGCCGCCGATTTTGGCGATTTGCACGGCCGCCGGGTGCTGGTGCGGGTGGATTTCAATGTGCCGATGGACGATGGCGCGGTCAGCGATGCCACCCGGATCATGGCCGCGCTGCCGACAATCAATGAACTGGCGGATCGCGGCGCGATTGTCCTGTTGCTGTCGCATTTCGGACGGCCACAGGGGCAGAAAAACCCCAGCCAGTCGCTGTCGCTGATCGTCGGCGCGGTCGGCCAGATTTTGGGCCGCGACGTGATGTTCATTCCCGATTGTGTGGGCGAAGGCGCGCTGGCGGGCATTGCCGTGCTGGCGGCGGGCGATGTCGCGGTGCTGGAAAATACCCGCTTCCATTCCGGTGAAGAGGCGAACGACCCCGGCTTTGCCGCCGGGCTGGCGGCGGTTGGCGATCTTTATGTCAATGACGCATTTTCGGCGGCGCACCGCGCCCATGGCTCGACCGCCGGGGTGGCGGCGCTGCTGCCCAGCTTTGCCGGGCGGGCGATGGCGCGGGAATTGGCGGCGCTGGACGCCGCGCTGGGCGCGCCGGTGCGGCCGGTCGCGGCGCTGGTCGGCGGGGCAAAAGTGTCGTCGAAAATCGAGGTGCTGCGCCATTTGGTTGGCCGGGTGCAGCATTTGGTGATTGGCGGCGGCATGGCGAACACATTTCTGGCCGCGCGCGGGGCAAAGGTGGGCAAATCGCTGTGCGAACATGATCTGCTGGACGTGGCAGAGGCGATTTTTGCCGCCGCCGAAGCCGCCGCCTGCACCATCCATTTGCCCTATGATGTGGTGGTGGCGCGCGAATTTGCCGCGCATCCGGCCAGCCTGCGGACGTGCAGCGTGTTCGACGTGGCCGACGATGAAATGATCCTGGACATTGGCCCGGCGGCGGTCGAGGCGATTGCCGATGTCCTGAAAAATTGCCGCACCGTGGTGTGGAACGGGCCGATGGGCGCGTTTGAAACCCCGCCGTTCGATGCCGCGACCGTGGCGGTGGCGCGCACCGTGGCGGCGCTGACCGGCGATGGCACATTGGTGTCGGTGGCGGGCGGCGGCGATACGGTGGCGGCGGTGAATCACGCCGGGATCGGCGATGCGCTCAGCTTTGTGTCGACCGCTGGCGGTGCATTTCTGGAATGGATGGAGGGACGGGCGCTGCCGGGGGTGGATGCGCTGCGCCGGGGATGAAAGCGCGAATTTTGCAACAGGGGGCACAGGTGATGCGCGCGGATTTTATCGAGAAAATTGCGGCTGGTCAGGGGTTTATCGCCGCGCTGGACCAAAGCGGCGGCTCGACGCCCAAGGCGCTGGCCGCCTATGGCGTGGCCGCTGATGCCTGGGCCGATGATGCGGAAATGTTTGC
>DAIUBZ010000137.1:0-5398 GCA_036846445.1 Sphingopyxis sp.
GGTTCGGGCGGCGGTTCGGGCGGCGGCGGCTGGAACCAGGGCGGCGGCGGGCCCAGCCCGTTTGACGATGATCTGAACGACGAAGTGCCCTTCTGACCGCGGCGCTGCCCATGGCTGGGCCGGTGGCGGGCGATGTTGTGCGCGGCGTTACCCGCCTGCTCGCGCTGGCCGATTGGACGGTGTTGCCAGAGGTGCCGCTGCCCTGTGGCCGCCGGGCCGATTTGCTGGCGATCAGCCCGCGCGGCCAGATATTGATCGCCGAAATCAAGGTCAGCCGGACCGATTTGATCGCTGACCAGAAATGGCCCGATTATTGCGAGTGGTGCGACGAATTTTACTGGGCGCTGGCGGCGGGGCTGGACCCGGCGGTGCTGGACACCCCCGCCTATCGTCCAGGCAGCAGCGGCTTGATCGTGGCCGACCGTTACGGCGCGGCGATCATCCGGCCCGCAGCGCCGGTGGCGCTGGCCCCGGCGCGGCGCAAGGCGGAGCTGTTGCGGCTGGCGCGGCTGGCGATGCGGCGGGTGATGGCGGCGGCGGACCCGGCGGTGGTGGCCGATTGGCCCCCGCGAGCGGGGAGCGCGGCTAGAGCGCGTTCCGAGCCATCAGACGATGCCGTCTGACTGGAAATCGCTTTAAACCGGCCGCAAATCCTGCATCCGCCGCAAATAACGGGCCAGCACGTCAATCTCCAGATTCACCGCGCGCCCCGGCGCCAGTTCGGCCAGCGTCGTCATCGCCCATGTGTGCGGGATGATATTCAGCGAAAAGTGGCAAGTCTGATCGGCCTGATCGGCCACCGTATTGACGGTCAGCGACACACCATCGACGGTGATCGACCCTTTTGCCGCCAGATAGGGGGCGATGCTGGCCGGGGCGGCCACCGTTACCTGCCAACTGTCGCCCACCGGCTGGACCGCCGCGACCTGTCCGGTGCCATCGACATGGCCGGTGACGATATGGCCGCCCAGCTCATCACCAACCCGCAGCGCCCGCTCCAGATTCAGCCGCCGCCCCGCCGCCCACATGGCCGGAGCGGTGCAGGCGATGGTTTCCGCGCTGGCATCCACGGCAAACCAGCCCCCCACCCCGCCGCTGTCCCCGTCGCTGTCCCCATCGCCGCCACGGTCCACGACCGTCAGGCACACGCCGGAACAGGCGATGGATGCGCCGAGCGCGATCGTCGCGGGATCATAAGCCGTGCTGATCACCAGCCGGGCGTCGCCCCGGGCGTCGTGGCTGCGGATGGTGCCGATATCGGTGACAATTCCAGTAAACATGCGCGGATCAATCCTGTTCGCGGGGCACGAAGATGGTCAGCTCGTCGGGCCCCAACCGACGGCTGTCAAGCCGGGTCCAGCGGCCATGAGCGGCGTCCAGAGTATCAAGGCCAATATCTGCCAGCCCGGCCCGCCCGCCGCCAATCAATATTGGCGCGCGGTAAATCAGCAACCGGTCGACCAGCCCCGCCCGAACGAAGGCCGCAGCGGCCTGCGCGCCGCCCTCAACCAACACCGAATCGACGGGCAACCCGGCAATGCCAGCCGGGGCGGCAATTGCCGTCCAGCCGGTCGGGGCCGCCCCGCTGGTCAGCACCACCCGCAGCGGCTGGTGCTGGTCAAGCCCGGCCAGGCGCACGTCCAACTGTGGCGCGTCAGCCACAAAAGTGCCGCGCCCCACCAATATCCCGCCATGCCGAGCGCGCTCGCCATGGGCATGGGCGCGGGCACGGTCGCCGGTAATCCACCGGCTGGCCCCGGACGCGAGCGCGATACAGCCATCCAGCGACAGCGCCAGTTTCAGCGTCACCAGCGGCCGTGCCAGCCGCTGCCGCGTCCACCATGGGGCCATCACCTGCCGCGCCGCCGCCGCCATCACGCCGTCGGTCACCGCCACCCCCGCCGCCGCCAACCGGGCATAGCCCGCCCCGGCGGTGCGGGGATCGGGATCGATAACCGCACCAACCACCCGCGCCACCCCCGCCGCCGCCAGCAAATCGGCGCAGGCGGGCCCACGCACGCTGGCGTGGGCACAAGGCTCCAGCGTCACATAGGCGGTGGCCCCGGCCGCCGTGGGGCCCGCCATGGCCAGTGCCGCCGCCTCGGCATGGGGCCGCCCGCCCGCCGCCGTCCAGCCGCGCCCCACGACCCGGCCACCATTGACCAGCACACAGCCAACATTGGGGTTGGGCGCGGCGCTGGGCAGGCCGCGCGCCGCCACCGCAACCGCCGCCGCCATCCAGCGGGCATCGGTGGCAGCTTGCGTCACTCGACAGGTTTTGCAGCGCGCGCTGCGCGCTCAGCCGATGTCGGGGCGCGCGCTGCGCGCTCAGCCGATGTCGGGGCGCGCGCTGCGCGCTCAGCGAGGGTGGACTTGGCGGGCGGCGGGGGCGGCGCGCGCAAGGCGGCGGCCTCCTGTGCGCCGAGAATGTCGACAGTTGCGGCGTCGGCCTCCGCCGAATCATAGGAAATGCCCATCGCGTCCGCGACTCGCTGATATTGCGCCCGGCGCTGGGCATTGGCCCGGGTCATCGCCTTGGCGCGCTCGATCCGGTCGGCCAATATCTCCGCCTGGCTGCGCTCTGGCCCCCAATTTTCGACATAGACGACCGCTGCCTTTGGCACGACCGGGCGGACGATCAGCGCCGACATACCCCAATAGGCCAGCCAGCCGGTGGCCAGCGCAACCCCCCACGCCAACCAGCGCTGGGGGTGCGGCACGCGCAAATAGGCCCATAAGTCGCCAAAGGCCGCGCCGATGTTCCAGTGTTTCATCGTTTGCATCACTACAGGATAAGCGATTTGCAGGGCTTTGGCGAGCAGGCGGGTGGCGGCGGCGGCGAAAAAATCCACCAGAACCGGGATCAATTACGATTGCATAAAGTGCAATAATAAATGTGCATTTCGCAGTTGCACAATAGATTGTGCGGTGCAATAAAGATCAGGCCTTTCAGGCATCCTCTCCCAAAACTCAAACGGGCCATCCTTCGGGATGGCCCTTTTTTTGGCGATGCGCCCAGGCTCAGGCGGGGCTGCCATATTCCGGGATGACCGCCTCGAACCGGCGGACCTCGGCGATAAAGCTGGCCGGCAATGCGGTGGGCCGCCCGCTGTCGCTATCAATATGGGCATAGGTCAGAGCGATATCGGTCAGCCGCTCATCGCCGCGAAAAATCGCGCAGTGCAGGGTGAAGCTGGTGCGGCCAAAGCGGCTGACCCGCGCAGTGATGGTGATCAAATCGTCCAGCCGCGCCGAGGCATGATAATCGATTTCGGCATTCACCACGACAATGTCGCTGGCATATTGCTGAAAATATGGCCCCGGCTGGCCCTCGCCCAGCGCGCGAAAATATTCGGTGACGCCAATGTCGGCATAGATCAGATAATTGCCGTTAAAGACGATTTTCTGGCCGTCAATTTCGTTGAACCGCACCCGAATCTGCTCGCTGACCCGAAAGGCGCTGTGCGGAACTTGCCACATGGCCCGGTCCATCACCGCCCCCGCCGCGCCGCCAGCGGGGCGCAGGCCGAGGCCAGCCACGCCGCCGCATCAGCATCATCCGCAAGCTGGGGCCCGACCACCGCCATCACATCGGCGTGATAGCCGTCCAACCAGGCCACCTCTGCCTCGGTCAACAGCGCCGGTTCAATCAACCGCTGGTCAATCGGTGCAAAGCTGAGCGTTTCAAAGGCCAGCACGGGCGACTCGGCCCCCGGCACTGCCACCGGCACCACCAGCACCAGATTTTCGATGCGGATGCCATATTCGCCCGCCTGATAATATCCTGGTTCGTTTGAAATGATCATACCAGCCGCCAGCGGTTCGTCGGTTCCGGCTTGCGGCCCGCTGGCCTTGGCAATCCGCTGCGGCCCCTCGTGCACCGCCAGATAGCTGCCGACGCCATGGCCGGTGCCGTGGGCATAATCCACCCCGTCCGCCCACAGATATTGGCGCGCCAGCCCGTCTAGCTGGCTGCCCCGGACACCAGCGGGGAATCGTGCGGTGGCCAGGGCAATATGGCCCTTGAGTACCTGGGTAAAGCGGCGGCGCATCCCGGCGGTCGGCTGGCCGATCGCAATGGTGCGGGTGATGTCGGTGGTGCCGTCGGGATATTGGCCGCCCGAATCGACCAGATAAATGCCATTTTCCGGCAGCAGGGCGCTGGCATCCGGGTCAAAGCGGTAATGCGGGCTGGCCCCATTGGCCCCGGCGGCAGAGATGGTATCGAACGACAAATCCCGCAATTCCGGCAATTGCCGCCGAAATGCCAACAGCCGCGCCGCCGCCGCCGCCTCGCTCAGCCAACCGCCGGGATTTGCGGCATCCAGCCAGTGCAAAAAGCGGCACAGCGCCCCCGCATCGCGGCGGTGCGCGGCCCGGGAGCCCGCAATTTCCACCGCATTTTTGCACGCCTTTGGCAGCACCGCCGGATCGCGGTGGCGCACCACTGTCGCGCCAGCCGCCTCCAGCGCCCCAAAAATTGCCGCCACGGCCCGTTCCGGATCCACCGCCACCCGCCGCCCAGCCAGCCCAGCCAGCGCCCCGGCAAAATCGGCATAAGCGTGCCGCCGCACATCGACGCCAAGTGCGGCGATTGTGGCGGCATCCAATTTGCCGGGCGCGATGAACAGATCAGCACTGGCATCGGCGTGGACCAGGGCAAAGGCAAACACCACCGGCGTATGGGCAATGTCCGCGCCGCGCAGATTGAACGTCCATGCAACACTGTCCAGCGCCGACATCACCGTGCAATCGGCGCCATGCGCCGTCAGTTCCGCCGCAATCGCCGCCCGCTTGTCGGCGCTGCTGACCCCGGCGAGATGCAGGGGATGGGCGTGAGCCGGCGCGTCACTGCGCAGCGGCTGATCGGCCCAGATTGCGTCGACCGGATTGGCCGCCACCGCCACCAATTCGGCGCCGGCTTTGGCCAGCGCTGCGCCGGTCGCGCGCACCCAGTCGATGCTGTGCAGCCATGGGTCATAGCCCAGCCGCGCCCCCGCCCCCAGCCGCGCCGCTGCCCATGCACCAATGCCGGGCCCGGGCACCGCCGGGAAATCATATGCCGTCCCGTCCACCTGCTGACCCACTTGCAGCGTATAGCGGCCGTCGACAAACAACGCCGCTGCATCGGCCAGCACCACCGCCGTGCCCGCCGAACCGCCAAAACCGGTTAGCCATGCCAGCCGCTGGGCATATTCGCCGACATATTCGCTCATATGTTCATCGCAGATCGGCACGACAAATCCAGCCAGATTGGCGCGCGCCAAATCGGCGCGCAGCGCGGCCAGCCGCGGGGCGTGAAGGTGGCTGGACATGGCTGAATTCCCGAAACAATGGACAAAGTTATGCGGCTGCGCCATCAATAGCCGCAGTTGTCGGGACAGGAAACCATGATGCG
>DAIUBZ010000138.1:0-5396 GCA_036846445.1 Sphingopyxis sp.
GCGGCCATCGTCCAGCCCGATCATGCCGATCTCGACCTCGCGCGGGCGGGCCTGCATATTGCGCAGCCGCACCACAAAGGCGTTGCGGATCGTGCCATCGGACAATTGGACAAATGGCGGGTTGCGGCTGGGTTCCGCGCTGATGTCCAGCCGCGCCCGGTCGCCCAGCAGGAACAACAGCCCCAGGCCCAGCGCGGCCCAGATGGCAAAATAGGCCATGATCCGGGGTCTGAGCAGCGTGCGCCGGACCGGCAGCGGCGGCTCGCCCGCCTGTTCCCTTGCCGCGCCATCCAGGGTCAGATAGTCAATCATGCCGCTCGGACGGCCAATATCCTGCATCACCGTGTCACAGGCATCAATGCACAGGGCGCAGGTGATACAGCCAATCTGCGCGCCCTCGCGGATGTCGATACCGGTCGGGCACACCGCCACACATTGGTTGCAATCCACGCAATCCCCCAGCGGAGTGGCGGCGCGTTTTGCCGATTTCAGGCTGCCGCGCGGTTCGCCGCGCCAATGGCGATAGGTGACGGTCAGCGACTTTTCATCCATCATCGCTGCCTGAATGCGCGGCCACGGGCACATATAGACACACACTTGTTCGCGCATGAACCCGCCCAGCACCACCGTCGTGGCGGTCAGCACCGCGATGGTGATATAGGCGGCGGGGGCGGCCTGTCCGGTCCAGAAATCGACGGTCAGCGTGGGGGCATCGGCAAAATACATCACCCACGCCCCGCCGGTCCAAAAGCCGATGGTCAGGTAAATACCCCATTTCACCGCGCGCTTGCCGATTTTGTTCAGCGTCCATGGCGCGGCATTCAGCCGGGTCTGGGCATTGCGGTCGCCGTCGATCCAGCGGTCGACATGCTGAAACAAATCGGTCCACACGGTTTGCGGGCAGGCATAGCCGCACCACGCCCGCCCCACCGCGGTGGTCACCAGAAACAGGCCAATGCCCGCCATGATCAACAAGCCCGCGACAAAGTAAAATTCGTGCGGCCAAATCTCGATCCCGAACATGTAAAACCGGCGCGCGGCCAGATCGATCAGCACCGCCTGGTCCGGCGCATAGGGGCCGCGATCCCAGCGCAGCCACGGGGTGATGTAATAAATCCCCAGCGTCACCAGCATCACCAGCCATTTCAGCCGCCGAAAATTGCCCCGCACCGCCTTGGGAAACACGCCTTTGCGCGCTTCATACAGCGGCCCCGGCGCTGGCGGCGGCGGCCGTTTGGTGGGGGCCAGCGGCGCATTCACTGGGCGCTGGCCTGTTCCACCGGTGGCGGCGCGACCGGCGCGGCCTCACCGCCGCCCTTGCTGTGGATATAAATCGCCAATTTCTTGATCGTGGCATCGTCCAGCCGGCCCCCAAATCGCGGCATCACCCCGGCGCGGGCGACATTCAGCATGGCGGTCAGTTCGGCGCGGCTGCCGCCATACATCCAGATCCGGTCGGTCAGATTGGGCGCGCCAAATTCGCGCAATCCCTGGCCCGCCGCGCCATGACAGGCGGCGCAATTGTTGGCGAACAGCCCCGCCCCGCGCGCCGCCGCCGCGCTGGCTGGTTCCTGGCCGCTGATGGTGCGGACATGGCTGACCACGTCCTGAATTTCCGCTTTGGTCAAAATGCCGTCGCGGCCAAAGTTTGGCATGATCGAAAAGCGGGTTTCGCCATGGTCGGGGTTGCGAATGCCGTGCTGAAGCGTGAACTCGATGCTGGCCAGATCGCCGCCCCACAGCCAGTCATCGTCGATCAGGCTGGGATAGACCCCGGCCACGCCCGCCGCGCCGGTGCCGTGGCATTGGATGCAATGGACCTGATAGGCCGATGCCCCGCCCGCGATGGCGGCGGTGCGCAGCCGCGGGTTGGCCGCGACCGCGGCAATCGGCTGGGCGGCGATGGCGGCGGTGATCGGGGCGCGGCGCGCCGCCTCGCGCGCCATGTCATTGGCCAATTCGCCCCGGCTGCTCCAGCCCAGCACGCCCGTGGTTGCGCCATTGACCAGCGGCAATGCGGGATAGAGGACTATGAACCCCAGCGACCAGATGATGGTGGCGACAAAGGTCCACACCCACCAGCGCGGCATGGGCGTGTCCAATTCTTCAATTCCGTCCCATTCATGGCCGACAAAGCCGGTTCCGGTTGGGGCGTCGATGCGGTTGGGATCAGCCATGGTCATCCTCGTTGAAAATACTCAGCTTGGCCGCGCGGTTCAGCGGCCCTGCGCCGGGGCGAAAGGCCCAGCCGACCACCACCACAAAACTGGCCATCAGAAAAACCAGCCCGGCGCTGGCGGCAAATTCGCGAATCCAGTCGTAGCTCATCGCACCAGATCCTCAGGCCGGGCGCTGTCCAGATCGACCAGCGTGCCCAGCATCTGGAGATAGGCCACCAGCGCGTCCATTTCGGTCAGCCGCGCCGGGTCGCCGTCAAAATCGCGCTGCTGGGCCTTGGGGTAACGGCTCAGCACATCGGCCCCCAAATCGGGGTTGGCCTGGGCCTGCAAATCAGCATTGGCATTGGCGATGGCCGCATCGGTATAGGGCACACCCACCCGGCGCAGCGCGGTCAGATGCGCGCCCATATCGCCGGGTTTCAGCTCCTTGCGCGCCAGAAAGGCATAGGGCGGCATGATGGATTCCGGCACCACCGAGCGCGGATCCACCAGATGCTGGACATGCCATTCATCCGAATAGCGGTTGCCGACCCGCGCCAGATCCGGCCCGGTGCGCTTTGACCCCCATTGGAAGGGATGGTCATACATGCTCTCGGCGGCCAGGCTGTAATGGCCATAACGTTCCTGCTCATCGCGAAACGGGCGGATCATCTGGCTGTGGCAGACGTAACAACCCTCGCGGATATAGATGTTGCGGCCCGCCAGCTCCAGCGGGCTATAGGGGCGCACCCCCTCGACTTTTTCGATCGTATTGTCGATCCAGAACAGCGGCGCAATTTCGACAATTCCGCCGATGGATACGACAAACAGCGACGCCGCGGCGAGCAAGGTCACGTTGCGCTCGATCTTCTTGTGATGCTGGTCCCAGCGGGCCATGGTCTTGCTCCTTATTCAGCGGGGGCTGGTTGGGCGGCGGCGGCGGGAACCAGCGGGCGGTCCCGCTCTGGCTGGTGCGGCGTGTCGGTCATCGGCGCCTCGGTCCGCAAATCGCCCACCGCAATCGTGCGCCAGATATTCACGGCCATAATCGCCGCCCCGGCCAGATACAGGCTGCCGCCAAAGGCCCGCAGCAAATACATCGGATGCAGTGCCGCCACCGTCTGGATAAAGCTGTTCACCAAATAGCCGTCGGCATTATATTCGCGCCACATCAGCCCCTGGGTGATGCCCGCCACCCACATGGACGCGGCGTAAAACACGATGCCGATGGTCGCCAACCAGAAATGCCAGTTGACCATCCGCAGCGAATAGAGCCGCTGCCGGCCCCACAAGCGCGGCACCAGATAGTAAAGCGCGGCAAAGCTGATCATCCCGTTCCAGCCCAGCGCGCCGCTATGGACGTGGCCGATGGTCCAATCGGTATAGTGCGACAGGCTGTTCACCGCCTTGATCGACATCACCGGGCCTTCAAAGGTGCTCATGCCGTAAAAGGCCAGCGCCATCACCATCATCCGGATGATCGGATCGGTGCGGATTTTGTCCCATGCGCCGTTCAGCGTCATCAGCCCGTTGATCATCCCGCCCCAGCTGGGCATCCACAACATGATCGAAAACACCATGCCCAGCGTCTGGGTCCAATCGGGCAGGGCGGTGAAGTGGAGATGGTGCGGCCCGGCCCAGATATAGAGGAAGATCAGCCCCCAAAAGTGCAGGATGGACAGGCGATAGCTGTAAACCGGGCGCTGGGCCTGTTTGGGGACGAAATAATACATCATCCCCAAAAATCCGGCGGTCAGGAAAAAGCCCACGGCATTGTGGCCATACCACCATTGGGTCAGCGCATCCTGAACCCCGGCGAAGGCGCTGTAGCTTTTGGCGCCGAGCAGGCTGACCGGCATCGCCAGATTGTTGACGACGTGCAGCATCGCCACGGTGATGATGAACGCCAGATAAAACCAGTTGGCGACATAGATATGGGGTTCGGACCGGCGCAGCAGCGTGCCGACAAAGACCGCCAGATAGGCCAGCCAGACGACCGTCAGCCACAGATCGACATACCATTCCGGTTCGGCATATTCCTTGGACTGGGTGACGCCCAGCACATAGCCGGTGGCCGCCAGCACGATGAACAGTTGATAGCCCCAGAACACAAATTGGGCGAGGCCGGGAAAGGCCAGCCGGGCGCGGCTGGTGCGCTGGACGACATAAAAGCTGGAGGCAATCAGCATATTGCCGCCAAAGGCAAAAATCACCGCCGACGTGTGCAGCGGGCGCAGCCGGCCAAAGGTGGTATATTCAAGGTTCAGGTTCAGCACCGGAAAGGCAAGTTGCAGGGCGATATAAAGCCCAGCGGCAAAGCCAACCACGCCCCAGAACACCGTCGCAATCACCCCCAGCCGGATCACCCCGTCGTCATAGCGGCTGATGTCGGCCTGGGTCCGCCCGCCGCCCAGCACCATCTGGCCATAATTGGCCCGGGTGATGGTCGACCACAGGGCGATGGCCGCCGCCAGCGCAATGATCGCCAGATGGACCGCAAAGCCGAGGTCAGCCGCGCCGATCATCGCCAGCAAGGCCACCGCGATGATCGCCAGCCATAGTCCCGATTGTGTCACCAGCGCGCGCATATGTGCTTCCCCTGTTTCGTCTGTGGCTTGGCTTAGCGCCGCGCCGCCCGGCGAACGTTGACCTGAATCAATTTGCGGGCGGCCCCGGTTTTTTCCGACGCTTGCTCTGGTGCAATCAAATCTAAACTGCGGTGCTGAACCGGGCGGTGCTGGCCGCGCGATAGGGATCAAAATGCGCGGCAATTGCGCGGGCATAGGGCCGGGTGGCGGCGACCGGGCGCACCCAGCCCTCGGCCACCTCGACCAGCCCGCGCTCGGCAAATGCCCATAGCCCCGCCAGCACATCCGGGTAGCGGCGGGCGTCGGCGGGGCGGTGGCACAAAATGTCGGTGATGATCTGCCCCCGCGCCCGGTCATCATCGCTGCGTCCCGTGCCCATCGCCCCGGCAAATTGCCCGCCGGACAGACACATGCGGTAGCGCCCGGCATTTTTGTCATTCTGGACGAAGGCACCCGGAAACTGGCTGATTGCCGATGCGCCCAGCCCGATCAGCACCGGGGCGGGGTCGTCGGTAAATCCCTGAAAATTGCGGCCCAGCGTGCCATCGGCAGCGGCGCGGGCGAGCGGATCAGCGGGCCGGGCGAAATGGTCAAAACCCACCGCCGCATAGCCCGCCGCCGTCAATTGGCGATGGCCCGCCGCCGCCAT
>DAIUBZ010000139.1:0-5366 GCA_036846445.1 Sphingopyxis sp.
GAGCGGCGGCGGCAGATATCACCAGCAGGATCAGGCGCAGCGCGCGGCGCAATTTCATAGCCCGCAGCGTTGGCAGTTTTGGCCTAGCCCGGCAAGTCCCGCGCGGCCCGGGCCAGCAACGCGCGGGCGGCGGCGATGTGCATATCCTCAACCATCCGGCCTGCGAACCGCTGCGCCCCGCTGCCGCCGCCGCCAGCACCCGCCGCCGCCACCAGCGCCGCCGCATCGGCCAATTCCGCCGCCGTCGCGGCAAAACCGGCATGACAGGGGGCAATTTGGCCGGGGTGGATCAGGGTTTTGCCATCAAAGCCCAGCCCCCGCGCCGCCCGCGCCGCGCCCTCGCACCCCGCCGGATCATCCAGCGCATTCCACACCCCGTCGAACAGCCATTTGCCCGCCGCCCGCCCGGCCAGCACCAGCCATTGCAGCGCGGTGGCCAGCGCCGCCGGGTCCGGCTGGGGCGCAGGCGGCAGGCGCAGCGCCAGCGCCAGATCATTTTGCCCGGCAATCAGCCCGGCGACGCGCGAATCGGCGGCAATGGCGGCAGCGCCCAGCACCGCCGCCGGGGTTTCGATCATCGCCAGCAGGGGCAGACCCAGCGCCGCGGGTGCGGCAAGGTCGGCGGGCGCGTCCACCTTTGGCACCACCAGCGCGCTGATGCAGGCGCGGTGGGGGGCCAATGCGGCCAGGTCGTCGGCCTGCGCGGGGTGGCGCGCGGCGTTCACCCGCACCATCACTGGCTGCGCGCCGAAGCCTGCTGCCAGCGCCGCCACCGCCGCCGCCCGCGCCGCCGCCTTGTCGCCGCCCGCCACCGCGTCTTCCAAATCCACAATCAGCATATCCGCGCCGCGCCCGCCTGCCTTTGCCAGCGCGCGGGGGTTGCTGGCGGGGACATAAAGCAAGGATCGCGGCGCAAGGTCAGGCAGGTGAGAATGGGGCATCATCCGATTATGCTTGGCGAATTGGCCGGGGCTTGGCAATATCACTCCCGGGCCAAACCGGGACCAAACAGGGAGATGCCGCCGTGGAATATGCAGTGCTGATTTTTCTGGGGCTGGCGGTCATCTTCTTGATGATGGGTGTCACTGTGGTGCGCCAGGGGTTTGCCGCCACCATCGAACGCTTTGGCCGCTATACCCACACCGCCAATCCGGGGTTTAACTTCATCGTGCCGTTCATCGACCGGGTGGGGCGCAAGGTGAATATGATGGAACAGGTGCTGGATATCCCGGGCCAGGAAATCATCACCAAAGACAATGCAATGGTTGCGGTGGACGGGGTGGTGTTTTTTCAGGTGCTGGACGCGCCCAAGGCGGCATATGAAGTCAGCGATCTGTATCTGGCGATCATGAACCTGACGACGACCAATTTGCGGACCGTCATGGGGTCGATGGATTTGGACGAGACCCTGTCCAAGCGCGACGAGATCAACGCCCGGCTGTTGATCGTGGTCGATGATGCGACGACGCCGTGGGGGGTGAAAATCACCCGCGTCGAGGTGAAGGACATCCGCCCACCCGCCGACATCAGCAACGCCATGGCCCGCCAGATGAAAGCGGAGCGGGAAAAGCGCGCCACGATCCTGGAATCCGAAGCCGCCCGGCAGAATGAGATCAACCGCGCCGAGGGGCTGAAACAGGCGCAGATATTGGAGGCCGAGGGGCGGCGGCAATCCGCATTTCTGGATGCCGAAGCGCGGGAGCGGTCAGCACAGGCCGAAGCAACCGCCACCCAATTGGTGTCAGAGGCGATTGCGGGCGGCGATGCGAAAGCCATCAACTATTTCATCGCGCAAAAATATGTCGAGGCGATTGGCCAATTTGCAACATCGCCCAACGCCAAGACCATCCTGTTCCCCGTCGAGGCGACCCAGTTGATCGGAACGCTGGGCGGCATTGGGGAATTGGCCAAGGACGCGATTTCCGGCGCAACCGAGGGGCGGCGGTGATGGATGATTGGCTGAAAGATATTGCGGATTACTGGTTCTGGCTGTCCATCGGCCTGGGGCTGGGCGCATTGGAGATGGTGCTGCCCGGATTTTTCCTGATGTGGCTGGCCGGGGCGGCGGTCATCACCGCCCTGCTCGCCTGGGCCTTGCCGATTGGCATGGCGGTGCAGGTGGTGATTTTTGCCCTGTTGTCGATTGTTATCGTGCTGCTGGCCCGCCGCTATTTCGCCGCCAATCCGATTGAGACCGACGATCCCAATCTGAACATCCGGGGCGCGCGTTACATTGGCGAGGTGATCCCGCTGGTTGCCCCGATTGAAAATGGCCGGGGCCGGGCCAAGCTGGGCGACGGGGTGTGGCCGGTACGCGGTCCGGATGCGCCGCTCGGCGCAATGGTCAGGGTGGTCAGCGCCGATGGCGGTGCGCTGGTGGTGGAACCGGCGTGAGCCGCCGTCTGGCCACAGCCGTGGTTGCAGCGGCGGCCATGCTTGCCCCGCCCATGTCTGCCGCAGCCCAGCCCCCCGCCACCCCGCCGGAAACCGCCGCCGCCGCACCAGCGCCGCCGCCGGTGCTGACCTTTCTGACCAGCGGCGATCCGCAGACCCAGTTCATGGCCCTGACCCTGACGCTGGCCAGCCAGAGTGCAGGGGCAAGCGCCGAGTTGGTGCTGTGCAGCGCCGCAGGCGATCTGGCGCTGATCCAGCCACCGCCCAGCGCCACCGCGCCGATCGCCCCGCGAGGCACCAGTCCCCGGCAATTGCTGGACATGCTGATGACGGCGGGTGCAGTGGTCAATTTATGCCCAATCTACCTTCCCGAGCGGCGGCTGGACCGCAGCGCCATCATCGCCGGGGTCACAATCACCACGCCGCAGGCCGGCGCGCTGGCGATACTGGACCCACAGCGGCGACTGCTGAGCTTTTGAACCGGGGTCAGTCTGAACATGACCCGCGTATGACCGTCGGTGCCAAGCGGCGCTTGACGCCGGAAATCAGCCGGGCCCAGGCACTGGCCGCCGCCCGCGACATTTTGATTGAGGCCGGACCAAAGGCGGTCACGCTAAAGGCGGTATCGGGGCGGATTGGCCGCACCCACGCCAATCTGCTCCACCATTTTGGCAGTGCGGCGGGGCTGCAACAGGCGCTGGCGGGCCATTTGGCCGAAACCGTCTGCGCCACCATTGCGGACCAGATACGCGGGCAGGCGCTGGGTGAGCGCGATGTGCGCGGCATTGTCGATCTGGCCTTCGACGCCTTTGATGCGGGGGGGGCGGGCGCATTGGCGTCATGGATGGTCATGGCAGGCAATGAAAATGCGCTCGACCCGATTGTTGCCTCGATCTCGGCGCTGATCGACACCATCGCCCCAACCCCGGACGAAAAATTGCTGATGCGCGAGGACACGCTGGCGCTGGTGCTGATGGCGCTGGGCGATGCCCAATTGGGGGCGCCGCTGGCTGGGGCACTGGGCTTGCCGCGCCGGGCCGCACGCGACCTGGCCGTCCAGCTCATCACCGGGCGGATTGCGGCATTCACCGGCGGGCAGGCCCCGGTCTGCTGCTGACACTGGCAATTTGGGGCGGCTGGGCCTAAACGCTGGCCATGCATTTTCTGGATCAAGCCAAAATCTATCTCCGCTCTGGCGCGGGCGGCCCCGGCGCGGTCAGCTTTCGCCGCGAAAAATATGTCGAATATGGCGGGCCGGACGGCGGCAATGGCGGCAAGGGCGGCGATATTGTGTTCGAAGCGGTGGCCGGACTGAACACGCTGATCGATTTTCGCTATACCCAGCATTTCAAGGCCCAGCGCGGCACGCCGGGCGCAGGCAGCAACCGCACCGGCGCAGGCGGCGATGATCTGGTCATCAAAGTGCCGGTGGGCACCCAGATATTGGCCGATGACGAGGACCGCAGCTTGCTCGCCGACCTGACCAAAGTGGGCGAGCGGCTGGTGTTTCTGCGCGGCGGCGACGGCGGGCGCGGCAATGCCACCTATAAATCCTCGACCAACCGCGCGCCGCGCCAACATGGGCCGGGGTGGCCGCATGAGGAAATGTGGGTGTGGCTGCGGCTGAAACTGCTGGCGGACGCGGGGCTGGTCGGCCTGCCCAATGCCGGCAAATCCACCTTTATCAATGCGGTCAGCAATGCCGGGGCCAAGGTCGGGGCCTATGCCTTTACCACCCTGCGCCCGCAATTGGGGGTGGTCAGCCATCGGGGCCGCGAATTTGTGGTGGCCGACATTCCGGGCCTGATCGCAGGTGCCGCCGATGGCGCGGGGGTGGGCGACCGGTTTTTGGGCCATATCGAACGCTGCCGGGTGCTGCTGCATCTGGTCGATGCCGAGGACAAGGATGTGGCCGCCAGTTACCACATCGTGCGGGACGAGCTGGACGCCTATGGCGCTGGGCTGACCGCCAAGCCGGTCATCGTGGCGCTGAACAAGGTCGATACGCTGGACGATGAACTGATCGCCGCCTTGTCCGCCGAACTGGCCGAGGCGAGCGGCGCGCCCGTGCTGGCGCTGTCGGGGGCCAGTGGCGCTGGCGTGGAGGCGGTGCTGGACGCGCTGCTCGCCGCGATTGTCGGCGAGGATGCTGCGGGCAGTGCCGCCAGCGGCACCGGGGCCACCAACTGGTCGCCGGTTTAAGCCAAGCCGCAGCAATGCTGTTTCCCCCCGCCACCGCCCCGCGCCTGATCGTCAAAATCGGCTCTGCGCTGCTGGTCGATGCCGCGGGGGCGGTGCGGCGGGCGTGGCTGGCGGGGGTGGTGGCCGATATCGCCGCCCGGGTGCAGGCCGGGCAACAGGTGGCGGTGGTGTCGTCCGGGGCAATTGCGCTGGGCGCGCGGCGGCTGGGACTGGCCAAGGGCGGACGCGCCAGCCTGGAGGATGCCCAGGCGGCGGCGGCAACTGGCCAGATTGCCCTGGCCGGGGTGTGGGCCGACTTGCTGGCGGCCGAGGGGCTGACCGCGGCCCAGATGCTGCTGACGCTGGATGATCTGGAGGACCGGCGGCGCTATCTGAATGCCAGTGCGACGCTGGACCGGCTGCTGACACTGGGCACGGTGCCGGTCATCAACGAGAATGACAGCGTGGCGACCACCGAAATCCGCTTTGGCGACAATGACCGGCTGGCCGCCCGGGTGGCACAGGCGGCGCGGGCCAGCGCGGTGGTGCTGCTGTCCGACATTGACGGCCTGTATGACCGCAACCCGGCCCTGCCCGGCGCGCGGCACATTCCCTTCATCGCCGCCATCACGCCGGACATTGCCGCAATGGCCGATGCGGGATCCGCCAGCGGCATGGGTTCGGGCGGGATGGTGTCGAAAATCGCCGCCGCGCGGATCGCGGCCAGCGCCGGATGCGAATTGGCGATTGTGTCGGGCCAGATTGACCACCCGCTGGCCACCCCGGCGCGC
>DAIUBZ010000140.1:0-2703 GCA_036846445.1 Sphingopyxis sp.
GATCATGAACAAAAGTTCATTCGTCACCGCCCGCCGCACGGCATAGCCATGGTGGTGGCAGCTGCCCATTGGCACTGCCGCCCAACCGTCAACACCAAGGGGACTGCAATGCAATTGCCGCAAATTGATATCACCAGCCTGCCGTCGATCGACAGCATGGTTGGCCTGTTTGGCTCGATCGCTGGCCCGATGCAGCCATCAGAGCCGTCGTGGTTCGATATCATCGTGGTGATCATCATGATCATTTACGATTGATGCCGAGCTGGCGCGCCGGGGTGCCACCTCGCCCCGGCGCGCCATTTGCCGCTGCCCCCACTTGCCACCATCCGGGACATGTTGCCGATGCTGCCGCGTTCACGCCACGATCATTATCCCCGCGCCGATCTGGCGCGCCGCGCGGCCATTCGCGCCGCCACCGCCGCATTGGCCGATGACTGGCTGGCCAAGGATTCAGCCCCCGACGGGCTGCTGACCGCAATGGCCGCAGTGCGCGCCGCGCCGCCAGCGGCGATATTTGCGGCGCTGCGCCCTTGGCTGACTGATCTGGGGTGGCTGGAATCGCGTCTCGACAGCGCAGCCCGATTGGCGGGTGCCGATCCATTTGCGGTGCCGCCGCTGCGCGCCTTTGGCGATATGGGTTTTGGCGGGCTGATGCTGGCGGAATGCGGGCCGATGAACCTGTCCCTGCTGGTCCGAAGCTGGAACATGACGGAGCCGCCTGCCAGCGTGACCTTTCGTCCCGGACATGTGCTGACCCGGATTGTCCGGTCCGGCGGGGCGCGGGCGTTGCATTACCGCGCCGCCTTGACTGAACCAGAGCGCGCCGGCCAGTTTGTTGCCGCCCGCACCGCGCCCTGCAATCTGGTGGGCGAGACGGCGCTGGTCGCTGGCACCAGCTTTGCCACCGACAAAAGCGGTGAAGCATTTCTGGTGGTTGGCGGCGATGGTGACGTCGTGCTGCTGCAACTCAGCGTTGCGGTGCCATCGCCCGTCCCGACCCGGTGCTATGCCGCCAACGATGGTCGGTTGCTGCGAACAGCAGCATCGTCGCCGCAGGGCAGTTTTCAGCAAATGGCGCTCAGCCTCTTGCGGATGATGGGGCGGCGGGATGCCGCGCCGCAATTCGCCGCAGCCCTGGCCACCGACGATTTTGCAGCGCGGTGGCAAAGCATGCGCGAATTGGTCGCGCTGGATGCCCTCGCGGCCCGGCCCCACCTTGCCGCCATGGCGGCAGGCGACCCGCATCCAGAGGTCCGCGCCGCCGCCGCCGCCACATTGACGATCGTGGACCGCCATCTTGCCGCCCATGCCCAGCCGGAGCCTGAACCATGCCCAGCGTGATCGACACCAGCCACGGGACCGACGATGCCATTGATCTGGACGAGGTGATTGCCCGGCTGGACGAAAGCCGGGTGGACTTCGCCACCACACAGGCGGTGCAACAGGGCGGGATGCTGCTGGCGCGGCTGGCCCGCAACCGGACATTTCTGGGCGACATGATCCTGGCTGAACTGAAAGCGGGTTTTGCCGGTCAGGCCGGCAACAATCGTCACAGCGCTCAGGTGCTGATCCTGCACCGCAGTGCCAGCAACTATTATTTGCGCGCGGCAATCTGGCCGGCGGCCAGCGATCATCTCTATCAGCACAGCGGAGCGCAGCAATTCGCCTATGACCTGCCGCACGATCATAATTTCAGCTTTCTGACAGTCGGTTATTGGGGGCCGGGCTATGTCAGTGACTATTATGAATATGACGCAGAGACGGTGGACGGTGCGATTGGCGAGCAGATCCCGCTCAGCTTTGTGAGCCGCGCCGCATTGACCGAAGGCAAGGTGCAATTTTACCGCGCTCACCGCGATATCCACCGACAATTGCCCCCCGATGCCATGTCCATCAGCCTGAACATCATGGGCGAGGGCGAGCAGGTGCCGTGGCGCGATCAATATATCGTCGATCTGGATACGCAAACCATCGTCAAGCGCCCGATCATCAGCCCGCAAGAGCTGATGCTGCGTTTTGCCGTGCATTTCAGCGGCAATGGCCGCGATCTGGCCGAGCAATTTGCCCGCCGTCACCCGGTGCCCCGGGTGCGCAGCCACGCGCGGCAGGCGCTGGCGGCGGCCAGCGCTGATCTGGCCCAGCGTGCGGCGGTGCTGGCCGCAGGCACGGCTGACCCCGACGGCCGGGTGCGCGCTGATTGCGCGGTGCTGTTGACGCAGCTTGAACGCGAATTTCGGCCAGATTATTCGCGCTCATCCCAAGGTTCATTGCCATGAACCCCTGCACCACCCACTCCGCCTCCCGACAGGGCCGCCATAAGCTGTTGGTATCATTGGTGGTCGGTTGGCTCTGATCCGGGGATCGATGGGCGGCTGGTCAAATCCCGCCCGGTGTCACGGCGTAACCGGCGGCAGACAGATCGGCGGTCAGCGCGCTGATGCAGCGGTCAATCACGGCCTGACCCGTGGCGCGGACGACAAAATTCGCCCCGACCCGGCCATCGCGGAAAAAGGGGTAGCTGCCAATCGCCACACCGTCGTGCGCCTTTTCGGCGGCGCGCAGCAGGTCGGCAACCTCGCTTTCGGGTGCCCAAGCGCCAATGGTGCTGGCCAGCAACGGTGCGCCGCCTTCCAGCGTGCCGGTCAGCGCGTCCAGCATTCCGGCGGTGATGTGCGGCACCCCGGCCATCACGCAAATATTGCC
>DAIUBZ010000140.1:2803-5352 GCA_036846445.1 Sphingopyxis sp.
CGATTTGCGCGACATTTTTGTCCTGGGTGCGGCCCGACAAAATCTCGTCGCCAATCACCAGCACGGCGGCAGTCCAGATGCGTTCATTGCTCATCCCGCCTGCCATAATGGGCGGGCGCGCCAAGACAAGCGCCCAGCCGCATCCTGCCCAACAAAAAGGCCCGGCAGATCGCTCCGCCGGGCCATCATTGTCATGCGGGCAACCGGATTATTCGCGGTTGCCAAGCAGATTGAGCAGGAAGGTAAACATGTTCACAAAGTCGAGGTAGAGAGTCAATGCGCCCATCACCACCGATTTGCCCATGAAATCCGTGCCCTGCACATAGAAATACATGCTCTTGATCTTTTGCGTATCATAAGCGGTCAGCCCGGCAAACAGCAGCACGCCGATGACGCTGATCGCCATGGCCATCGCGCTCGATTGGAAGATGAAGGCATTCAGCAGCATCGCCACCAAAATGCCGATGACGCCCATGATCAGAAACGTGCCGAAACCCGACAAATCCTTTTTGGTGGTATAGCCATAGAGGCTGAGCCCCAGAAAGGCCGCCGCCGTGGCGAAAAAGGTCTGGGCAATCGATTCGCCCGAAAAGCGCAGGAAGATCGTAGACATCGACAGGCCCATCACCGCCGCATAGACCCAGAAAATCGCCTGAGCCGCGACGGTCGACAATTTGTTGATGCCAAAGCTGAGCACCAGCACAAATGCCAGCGGCGCCAGCGCCACCACGATGAACAGCGGGCTGGTCACCAGCGACGCGGTAAAGCCGCTTTGATATGCCAGCATCGCCACCGCCCCGGTCAGCAACACCGCCGAGGCCATATAGTTGTAAATCGACAGCATGTACGACCGCAGACCAGCATCAACCGCCGCGTCCATCGGGGAAGCGGTCGTCGCATATGGGGCGGCCGTGACCCGGGGGTCGTTCCAATTCGCCATTTCAATCTCCATCAAAGCGGCGGCGACGAAGCCCCGCTCACGGTGATATTGGCACCTTGGGGCCAAATTTCAAGCGAAACCCGACGAAATTGGCCGCATTATCGATAAATTCTGGCTCCGGTCGCGCCGGACCCGGTTCAAAATGGCGCAACCGTTGCCGCCCTTTCCTTCATCGCCAAACCTGCTAGCACCACGCATAAACCAAAAGTGACAGGGAGAGCCATGGCAACCGATCCGAACCGCCCGCCTGCGCCCCCGGCGGGCTTGACGCCCTCGCCAGCCCCCGCGCCCGCCGCCAGCAGCTATAGCTGGTATGTGCTGTTTGTGCTGGTGATCGTCTATGTGCTGAACTTCATCGATCGGCAGATTATCGCGATTCTGGCGGTCGATATCAAAGCCGATCTGGGCCTGACTGACGGCGATATGGGCTTTTTGATGGGGGCGGCCTTTGGGGTATTTTATGCGCTGTTCGGCATTCCGCTGGGGCGGCTGGCGGACAATACGAGCCGGGTGAAGCTGCTGAGCCTGGGCCTTGCGCTATGGTCGGCGATGACCGCGATCTCCGGCTTTGCCAAAAATGGCGCGCAACTGGGGCTGGCCCGCATGGGGGTCGGGATTGGCGAGGCCACCGCCAGCCCGGTGGCTTATTCGCTGATTTCGGATTATTTCCCCAAACGGCAGCGGGCAACAGCGCTGGCGATATATTCCTCCGGCCTCTATCTGGGCGGCGGGGTGTCGCTGCTGATTGGCGCTTATGTCAAAGATGCCTGGAATGCCGCTTATCCCGGCGGCGGGCCGCTGGATTTGGTGGGGTGGCAGGCGGCGTTTCTGGTCGTCGGTGCGCCCGGCCTGTTGGTCGCACTGTGGGTCGCCACCCTGCGCGAACCGGTGCGGGGCGCGATGGACGGCGCCACCTCGGCGCGCTCGCCCGCGCCATTTCGCGAATTTTTCGCTGATTTGGCCACGATTGTCCCGCCGCTGACCGTGATCGGCGCGGCGCGGCGCGGCGCGGCGGCGCTCGGCGTCAATCTGCTGGCGGCGGCGCTGACCGCGCTGTTCGCATGGTTCATGATCCGGCAAACCGGCAATTTGCCGCAATGGCTGGCGGTCAGCATCGGCTTTTATGCCGTATTTTCATGGGCGTCCAGCCTGCGCGCCCGCGACCCCGCGACCTTTGCGCTGATTTGGGGAACCCCGGCATTTTTATACACCGCGGTCGGCTTTGGTCTGATCGCGATGGTCAGCTATGCCTTGAGCGCCTGGACCCCGCCTTACGCAATTTCCGTGCTGAAACTGCCAACAACCGAGGTGGCATTCTGGCTGGGCGGCGGCGGCGCGGCGGCGGGCTTTTTGGGGGTGATCGCGGGCGGACGGCTGGCGGATTATCTGCGGGCGCGCAATCCGGCGGGGCGGATGATCGTGGTGATGATCGGCATGGTCGGGCCAGTGATCCCGGTGTGGCTGGCCTTCACCACCGCCAACCCGTTCATATTTTACCTGATGTCATTTTGCGCCAGCATTTTGGGCAGCAGCGCGCTGGGCGCCGCCGCCGCCACCACCCAGGATCTGGTGCTGCCCCGGATGCGCGGCACCGCGACGGCGGCGTTTT
>DAIUBZ010000141.1:0-5225 GCA_036846445.1 Sphingopyxis sp.
ACATTGGCGGTCTTGCGCCCCACCCCGGGCAGGCTGGTCAGGATATCGCGGTCGGCGGGCACCTCGCCGCCATGGTCGCGCACCAAAATCTGGGACAGGGCGATGACATGCTTGGCCTTGGCATTGAACAGCCCGATGGTCTTGATGTGCGATTTCAGCTCCGCCTCGCCCAACTCCACCATCTGTTGCGGCGTCGTCACCTCGGCAAACAGGCGCTTGGTCGCCTTGTTCACCCCCACGTCGGTCGCCTGTGCCGACAGCACCACCGCCACCAGCAGCTGATAGACATTGCCGTAAGCCAGCTCGGTTTCCGGCGCGGGGTTGGCCTCGGCCAGCCGCCGGTAAAACTCGAACACATCGGCCCGCTTCATGGGCCGTTTCATGGCGCCAGTTTCAGCACATCGGCCATCGTATAGCGCCCCGCAGGCTGGCCGATCAGCCACGCCGCCGCCTGCACCGCACCGCGCGCGAAAATGCCCCGGTTTTCGGCGCGGTGGGTCAGGCTGATCTGCTCATCCGGCCCGGCGAACAGCAATTGATGCTCGCCCGCCGCCGTCCCGCCGCGCAGCGCGGCAAAGCCGATGCCGCCCGCCGGGCGCGGCCCGGTGATGCCGGTGCGCGCGGGAACCGTGCTGGCCGCCAAATCCACCCCCCGACCCGCCGCCGCCGCCGCGCCCAGCATCAACGCGGTGCCGCTGGGCGCGTCCACCTTGGCCCGGTGGTGGATGTCGATGATCTCAATGTCCCAATCTGGCCCCAATGCCGCCGCCGCTTGCCGCACCAGCGCGGTCAGCAGGGTGATGCCCAGCGAGGTATTGCCGGTTTGCAGCACCGGCACCTCTGCCGCCGCCGCGTCGATCAGCCAGTGGTGCCGCTCGGTCAGCCCGGTCGTGCCGACCAGCACCGCCCGGCCATAAGCGGTGGCGGCGTCCAGATTGGCCTCCAGCGCGTCAGCGGCGGAAAAGTCGATCAGCACCGCCGCCGCCGCCGCCAGCGCGCCGACATCATCGCCGCGCCCCGCCGCGCCCGCCAGTTCATGCCCCGCCGCCGGGATCGCCGCCGCCAGCGCCCGCCCCATCCGGCCATTGCCGCCAATAATCGCCATGTTGGCCATATGCTGCTTGCCCTTTGCCGCCCGCCTGTGGTTCATGGGCGATATGGCCGCCCCGCGCAATATCGTCATCCTGACCGGCGCGGGCGTGTCGGCGGAAAGCGGCATCGACACGTTTCGCGCCGAGGGCGGCTTGTGGGAACGCCACCGGGTCGAGGATGTCGCCACCCCCGACGCCTTTGCCCGCGACCCCGACCTGGTGCTGCGCTTTTACGACATGCGCCGTGCCGCGATCCAACTGGCACAGCCCAACCCCGCCCATGTCGCGCTGGCCCGGCTGGAGGCAGCATGGCCCGGCACCGTCACGCTGGTCAGCCAGAATGTCGATGACCTGCACCTGCGCGCCGGGTCGCGCCGGGTGATCCATATGCATGGCCAGCATCTCAGCGCATGGTGCACCGCCTGCGACACCCGCCACCCGTGGCGCGCGCCGCTGATCGACCGGCCCGGCTGTCCGGCGTGCGGGGCAGCAGCGCTGCGTCCCGATATCGTGTGGTTTGGCGAGGTTCCTTATGAGCTGGCGGCGATTGATGCCGCAATGGCGGCGGCGGATTTGTTCGTCAGCATCGGCACATCGGGCGCGGTCTATCCCGCCGCCGGGCTGGTGCGCCGCGCCGCCCGGGCGGGCACGCCGACGCTGGAATTGAATCTGGAACCCAGCCAGGGCAGCCGCTGGTTCACCGCCGCCCGCCACGGCCCGGCCAGCCAGATCGTGCCCGCGTGGGTCGACGAGCTATTGGCCGGCCTCTAATTTCCCATCATCCATCCGATTGTTCAAATGGCGGATGCGGGCATCGGCCATGGCGGCGGCGCGGTCGGCCCGCTCGCGCAGCAACTCCGCCGCCCGTTCGCCCAGCCGGGTCAGCGCCGCCGCCGCAGGCTGTGCCAATTCCGCCTTGCCAGCGCCCGCTCCCGCCAGATCAGCGGCCAGCGCCGGGACATGGCGGCGGATCAGCGCGGCATGTTCGGCCACCGCCAGATCATAATGCGCCGGGTCCGCCGCCATATTGTCCGCCAGCGTCAACAATGCGGCACAGTCCACCCCGGCGCGGTCCAGCGGCGCGCGCGCGCCCCGCGCCGGGGCCAGTTTGCGCGCCAGGCGGTTCCACGCATCGGCCAGCGGCGCATCGGCCACCGGCCAATGGGCCACCGCCCCGGCGGTCACCGGCACGCTGGCCCGCAGCTTCGCCAAAATCCGCGCCCGCACCGCCAGCGGCCCGCGCCACCGCCACACCGCCACCATGGCAAAGGGCAGCGCCGCCGCCGCCGCCAAGCCGCCATTCACATCCAGCGCATCGGCCCCCAGTCCCACGCCGGTGGCCAGCCCCAGCCCCAGCGCGGCGCGCAGCATCACCTCGGCGCCAATCCCGACACTGGTTCCAAGCGCCCGGCCCAACCCCGGCACCATCGCCGCCGCCGCCCGCGCCAGAAAGGCGACGCCAAATGCCAACACCACCAACCGCACCAGATTGTTCACGCCGCGCCTCCTTTGCCCGGCCGATATGGGAATGGGCCGGGCAAACTTCCATCCGTGCGGGCCGCGCTTACAACAGCTTGGCCTGTTTGTCCGCATCACCCAGCGCCGCCGCCTTTTTCACCGCATCGGCGCGCCCCATGGGCAGGTCCAGCCGCTTGCCGGGCCGGTCGGGGTGGTCGAACATTTCGGCCACGGTGATGACCTGTAACACATCATCCTCGCGGTTCAGCATGGGGTGGCGATATTTGCCCGCCGCGGCAATTTCATCGCGCATCGGCTTGGTCGGCAGGTCCATGCAGATCAGAAAGCCGAACTCCGCCTTTTCCCGCAACCGGTCGCTGTTCAGCTTGGCCAGATCGCCGCGCCCGGTTTTGCCGGACTTCACCTGAAAAATCGCCTTGCCGTTGGTGGTGCTGTCGATCAGGAAATAGGCGATGCCGTCCACCCCGCCGCCAAGCCGGACAGCGCGCCCAGTGCCGTGCCGGGGTGAAGTTGACAAAGTTGACGCTATGCATCGGTAATATCATACCGGCGCGCATTTTATGCTGCGGCACGGCGCGGGGTGGACCGGCCAAGGCGCGCGGGGCGGGCGGGGGCAAGGGCGGAGCCTGAGCAATGGTCTGGGCATGGCCGGACGCTACGTCAAATCGCCGCTTGTAGGACAGGTTTTTTTGCCGTCAGCGCGCCCACCCGCATAAATTGCGGGGTCGGCGCTGCTCACTGGCGCGGGCCGACCAGCCCGAACCCCGCGCCCGCCGGGTCGGCGGCGGACAGGCTAAACTCGCCGCCGGGGATTTCGGTTGGCTCGCCGTGCAGCGAGCCGCCGTGGGCGGTGATCGCGGCGGCGGCGGCGTCGATATCCGCCACCCGGAAATATGGGGTCCATGCCGATTGCGGCACGCCCGGCATCATCGGCATCACCGCGCCCTGCATGAAGCGTTTGCCCGACGCCCACCAAAATTCATATTGGCCCAGATCGCCCATATCCAGCGCGCCGTCCTGAACCCAGCCCAGCAGCGGGCCGTAAAAGCCCTTGGCGGCGGCGGGGTCGGCGGACATCAGCTCGTTCCACGCGCCATGGCCCAGCTTTGGCGCGGTGGCGGCAAAGCTGAGGCTGGGCGCGCCCGACGCGCTGCGCGAGATGTAAAATGGTGCGCCCTGCGGGTCGGCGACCATCGCCATGCGGCCCACGCCGGGGATGTCCATGGCGGGCATGTGCACGCTGCCGCCATGGTCAGTGATGGCATTGACGCTGGCATCGACATCATCGACCGCAAAAAAGATCAGCCAGATGGGCCGCGACCCATGGGCGGCCATGTCCGGGGTGATTGCCATATATCCGGCAACATCATCGGCCGGATCGCCGCTGGTGCTGGCGGCAAACAGCCGATAATCCATGTCGGGCTGGCCCGACGGGCGGTTGTGCCAGCCGACGACTGCGCCATAAAATGCGCCCGCTGCATCGGCGTTGTCGGTCAGCAGTTCATACCAGATCACGTCGCCGTGCAGATTTTTATCCCCGGTCATTGCGATTCTCCCCTCAGTTCCAGCACCGGGGCAAAGCCACCGAAAATCATCCGCTTGCCGTCGAAGGGCATGGGGTTGGCCGCCATGTCCATGCGCGGGTCGGCAAAATCAGGGGCCATGATCGCGGCATGGGCGGCGTCGGCGGTCGCCTTGTCCGGCCATTCGATCCACGAAAAAATCACCGCCTCGTCGGGGCGGGCCTGAACGGCTTTGCGAAAATCGGTGTGGGTGCCATCGGCCACATCCATTTCCCAGCACTCGACAATGCGGGTGGCCCCCATTTCGATAAACCATGGGTCGGCGGTGGCGGCATGATCGATGAACGCCGGTTTGTTGGCGTGCGGCACCGCGATCACAAATCCTTGGATATAGCTCATTGTCCCTCTCCCTTTCCGTCAAACACCGTGGTGATATAGCGTTTCAAGTGGATGACGCTGGCCCGCGCGGTGGCTGCGTCGCCGGTCGCCTTGGCCACGACAAATGCGCCTTGCAGCACCGCCTGAATATGCCAGGCCAGACCGTCGGCACTCACGCCGCCCTGGATGCCGTGGCGGTCAATCGCCGCCTGAATATCCACCGCTATCGCCGCGCAATAGGCAGCGATGCTGGCCTCACACGCCGCGCGGATGGCCGGGCTGGCGGCGAAACTCTCCTGAACCATGGTGCCGACAAAACAGGTAAACCCCTCCGCCGGGCCGTCGATCATCGCGATTCGGGTGTCGAGATGGCCGATCAGCCGGGCCAGCGGATCGTCCAGCCTTGTGTGCGCGGGCAAAGTGAACAGCGGCGCCGCGCGCGCGGTCCACGCCGCTGCCGCCGCCACGGCCAGTGCCTCCTTGCTGGCGAAATGGTGGAAAAACGCGCCCTTGCTGACGGCGGCGGCGGCACAAATCTGGTCCACGCTGGTCGCGGCATAGCCCTGGGCACGGACCAGCCGGTGCGCGGCGTCGATAATCGCCCCGCGTGCGCTGGGCCGTTCGAGGGCAGGCGTGCTGGTCGCTGACATATGCTGAACATACCAACTGGTCGGTATGATGGCAAGGGCGCGCGGCTATTTTGCCGTGAGCGGCTCTGGCGTCACCGTGGCCGCCGCCGTGAGCGGCTCGGGGG
>DAIUBZ010000142.1:0-5152 GCA_036846445.1 Sphingopyxis sp.
TGCTCAAGCAACATGGCCTTGACCATCCGATTGCTCTGGAGAGCTGAGATCATGCGAATTTTTTTGGCGGGCCATCGCGGCATGGTCGGCAGCGCCATCAGCGCGCGGCTGGCGATGCGTGGTGATGTGGTGATTACTCGCACCCGATCCGAGCTTGACCTGACCGACCAGGCATCTGTGCGCGGTTTTTTTGAACGTGAGCAGGTTGATGGGGTGGTGGTGGCCGCTGCCAAGGTCGGCGGCATCCACGCCAACAACAGCTATCCGGCCCAGTTCATCTACGAAAATCTGATGATCCAGGCCAATATCATCCACAGCGCCTATTTGGCCAGGGTGCAGCGGCTGTTGTTCTTGGGTTCGTCGTGCATCTATCCGCGCGCGGTGGCCCAGCCGATGCGCGAGGATGCGCTGCTGACCGGGGTGCTGGAGCCGACCAACGAGCCTTATGCCATCGCCAAAATTGCGGGCATCAAAATGTGTGAAAGCTATAACCGGCAATATGGCACAGACTATCGCAGCGTCATGCCCACCAATCTTTACGGGCCGGGCGACAATTTCCACCCGGACAACAGCCATGTCCTGCCCGCGCTGATCCGCCGTTTTCACGAGGCGGCGGCGAGCGGCGCGCGCGAAGTGGTGATCTGGGGCAGCGGCGCCCCGCGCCGTGAATTTCTGCACGTTGATGATATGGCGGACGCGTCGTTGTTCATATTCGATCTGCCGTCGGCAACCTACCAAGCCGCGACTGAGCCGATGCTCAGCCACATCAATGTCGGCTGTGGCGACGATGTCAGCATATTGGAGTTGGCCCGGCTGGTTGCCCGCGTGACGGGTTTTGGCGGTGAAATTATGTGCGACACCAGCAAGCCTGACGGCACGATGCGCAAATTGATGGACAGCAGCAAATTGGCCGAATTGGGCTGGACCGCCGCGATCCCACTCGAAGCAGGGATTGCTGCCAGCTATCGGTGGTTTTGTGACCAGCTTGGTGCGGGCGGCGCGGCGGCGATGCGCGGCTAATCAATGAATATCACCATTCTCAGCATCAATTACGCCCCAGAACTGGTGGGCGTCGCGCCATATTCGGCGGGTATGGCCGAATGGCTGGTGGGGGCCGGTCATCAGGTGACGGTTGTCTGTGCCCAACCCTATTATCCGCAATGGCGGGTTGACCCTGCTTATGCCAACCCCGGTCCAGTGGCCACCGTGGAGCGCGGGGTGCGGGTGGTACGCTTGCCCTGCTATGTCCCCGCTGTGCCCGATGGCAAGCGCCGGATCGCCCATCATTTCAGCTTTTTGCGCCGCGCCATCCCGGCCATGGTGCGCGAGGCGCGGCGCAGCGCGCCTGATGTGGTGATCGCAGTGGCCCCATCGCTGATTTCGACCATCGCTGCGCGCCGGGTGGTGCGGCGCACTGGCGCAAAATATTGGCTGCATATTCAGGATTTCGAGGTTGAGGCGGCATTTGCGACTGGGCTGCTGAGCGGCGATGGCCCGCTTGGCCGGGCGGCGCGGATGTTTGAGCGCTGGGCGCTCGATGCCGATGTGGTCAGCACTATCTCGCCGCAAATGTGCGCGCGGCTCCGCAGCAAGGGCATCGCCGACAACAAGATTGTTGAATTCCGCAATTGGGCGGACATCGATCAAATCCAGCCCCTGCCCGGCCCCTCGCCCTATCGTGAGCGGTGGGGCATCGACCGACCCCATGTTGCACTTTATTCGGGCAATGTCGCCAACAAACAGGGCATTGAAATTGTGGTGGAGGCGGCGCGGCGGCTGCGCGATCGGCGCGATATCCAGTTTGTGGTATGCGGCACCGGGCCGAACCGGGAAAAATTGGTCGCATCGGCGGCTGACCTCGACAATATCCAGTTTCATGATCTGCAACCGCGGGAAGAACTGCCCAATTTGCTGGGTCTGGCGACGGTGCATCTGTTGCCGCAGATCGCCGGGGCGGCGGATTTGGTGCTGCCCTCGAAACTTACGAACATGCTGGCCTCAGGCCGGGCGATTGTCGCAACCGCTGAGCCAGGGAGCGGGATTGCGGATGAAGTCGCCGGCTGCGGGCTGGTCTGCGCGGCCGGCAACCCAGCCAGTTTTGCCGATGCCATTGCCGCCATCGCCGATAGCCCGAGCGATCAGGTGGCAATGGGCGCTGCGGCGCGGCAACGGGCGCTGGACCGTTGGTCCAAACCACAGGTTTTGGCGGTGTTGCTGGACAAATTGCGGCAGCTGGCGGATTGATATCAGCCCGCGCACCCAGACGGATTATTGTTTCTCCTCGCCATCATTGATTTTCCGCCATTTGATCAGCTTCGCCGGGACCCCGGCCACCACAGAATAGGGCGCAACATCCCTAACAACAACTGCGCTCGCTCCGATGACCGCGCCGCGACCGACGTGTACCCCTTTGCCGATCACCGCTCCGCGGCCGATCCAGACATCGTCATCAATCCGAACTGGTGCGACGATATAACCCTGCGCGCGGATCAGCCGGTCGGCGTCGGTCCATTCATGGTCGTTGTCCCTGATGCTGCAATATTCGCCGATGCTGACGTGATCGCCAATTTCGACGCTGTGCAACGCGATGATGAAACTGCCCTGATTGACCGTGCTGCCTTGACCGATCGTCAGCGTGGCATTGGCCGCGCAATCAATCGTAACCATTGGTCCCAGCATGCAGCCTGATCCGATTCTCACCCGACCAGAAACAGCCCGGGCGTGGATGCGTCCCAAAAAAGTCACCGGCCCACCAAATTCCCATATCATTGCGAACTTCAATCGCATCAATCGCGATCTTGCCCACTGGCGCACGAGATACAGGCCCTTGAAGCATCGCTTCGCAGCCAGCCTGCCCACACTGATTCGCGGTGCGGGCCGGGGATATTCCTGGTTAAGCATCAGTCTCTCCGCCAAGATGGTCCGGCTGTGGTCATGCCCTGTCCTGTCCTGCAGCCCATTTTGCGTCCGCTGATTTTTGATATTTCCAAGCCGCCAATAGCCCGACTATGCCCAGGATATGCATAAGAAATTCCGCAATTGCGAGCCCGAACAGACCGAATTGACCAACCAGCAACATTGACAGCAGCGTCCCAATCAAGATCATCATGTTGCCACATGCGGCCGCGGTCCGGAAATTTTTCATGCCCACAAATATCTGGTTCAGGGCGCCGAATATCGCCCCACTCACGACCACCGGTGCGAAACTGGCCACAACCGATGCCGGTTCGGCAAAATTGCCGACATTCATTGCCCACAGCCAGAGGCCGCCGCCTCCAAAAGCAAAGCCCAACATTAGGGCGAAGCCGACACCCGTCCATTGCACCTTCATCGCCGTGCCCAACTGGGGTCCGGACTGCAAGGTTTCCACCAGCCGGGGAAATTCTGCTCTGCGAATAAATTGGATTGCCTGTGCCGCGCCATTTGCAATCTGCTTGGCATAGACGATCACGCCCATTGCGGCGGGCCCCAACAAGGCGCCGCAAATGGCCAGTTGTGCGCGGTAAAATATCTGGCCCGGTAACTGGGTCAACAGGATCATCACGCCATGCCACAACACCACGCGCACCGGGCTATGCCCTGACGCGCTCCGGGCAGGGCGGCAGAATGACAGGTTGCGGCCCAACCGCCGAATCATGAGATGCTGAACCACAACTGCAGCAATGGAACCGGCGGCATAAGCGCCACCCAACCACATGCCCGCTGTCTCAGGCGAATCATCCAGCGCCATCGGCAATATGGCTGCGCTGGTTAGAATCGGCAGCACATTGGCGATGCCCGCCCAACCGCTGCGGTGCAATCCGTCCAAAATCCCGGTCGGGTTAAATGCCCAGATCACCAACCCCGGAACTGCGGCGGCAATGTAACCCAATGAAAACTGATCGCCGACCACCCCGCCAGCGATCAATGCAGCGCCTGCTACTGCCATTGCAACTCCACACCGGACCCAGCAATAAGCCCAGTAAAAACAATTGGCATCGAAACGGGATTGGATTTCCAGTTCGCTGCGGGCAAGGCGAATTGTGCCTCCCCAATCAACCACCAAAAATGCCAAAACCATGAAAGTGTAATTTAACCCGAAGATCCCGACAAATTCCAAATGCCCATCGACCACCAAAATGGTCTGCGACAAAAAAAGACTGCCTTGACCAATTGCAAAGGCAATGAACAACAGAAAAACATTAAGCCGCAAAATAACTCGTCCCTAAAATAGGTGCAGATGCAAACGAAATAGCACGGATCTTGGTTATTACTGCATGCTGTTGTAAAAATAAAGACGGATTTTGCATCATGTAAGCTTTGCTGGGCGGTCAAGTCAATCGGAGTAATTCGAGGCTGCGTCCCACTCCGACATTGGTTTCAGCTGGCAAGTGAAACTGCGCCGACCGGCTTATATCGCGCAACGCTCGCCACCGCAAACCGGTCCACCACCAATTGAATCGCCAGTCGGCTTCCGCTATCCGCAACCGGAGATTGGGCCGATTCCGCGGATGATTGTGCTTGCGCTGGCTTGGTTTCTGGATACACGTATTGCACGCAGAACGCCTTTACAAAGCCAATCGCCATGGATTCTCGGCTGCTCTTTGGGGAAGGGGTCGAGGTCCGGACCTTTCGTTTGCGTGCGAATGGGTCGTGATTGCTTGCTGATTGATTTTGTTAGGATTATTTTATGAGCAGCCAGTCGGTTTTGGTGACGGGCGGATCGGGCTTCATAGGCAAAAATTTGATATACGAATTGGTGAAGTCTGGTTGCGACGTTTGCAATATTGATTTGAAGGCGCCGGAGATTCAAGCTCAGCAGCGATATTGGCGGCAAGCCGACTTGATGGACCAAGCTGCGGTTGGCGCTGTGATTGCAGAGGTTCAGCCCGCCATTATCTTCAATCTGGCGGCAAATGCAGATATTTCTGCTGGCATTGACGATATGGCCGTGAATTTCGAGGGCGTGCGCCATTTGCTGGAGGCTGGCCGGGCCTTGGCGGTCCGCCCACGGTTGGTGCATATATCCACTCAATTGGTCGTTGGCCCTGGATATGAGGCGCGCGATGATCGCGATTACTCGCCATATACAGAATATGGCGTGAGCAAGGCGAGGTCAGAGGAGCTTTTGTGGAACGAAGCCTCGGATTATGACTGGATAATATTGCGGCCG
>DAIUBZ010000143.1:0-5130 GCA_036846445.1 Sphingopyxis sp.
GCACGGATAGCCCCCCCAAACAGACTTGCCCTGCAAACGACCGTTCCGGGGTCGCTTCCTGAATGGCAGCTTTTTTCTCGCTCCCACACACAGCGGACGGGGCAAGCTTGCTCCATGCGCACCGGCAAATGATTTCTGTAGATGCGCATCAGATGATTGGCTGGCATTTCGGTGCGGCGCGTCCGCGCAGGGGCTTACCGGAAAGCCTTACCGAGGTGCAGCGTCCGCCAGCGTGGGTTGCAGGGCGGTCGTCATATGGGTTACGCCGCCCGCAACCGATACACCAGCGTCAGATTGTGCGCGGGCATGGCATGGCGGGCGGTGCGGTCAAATCCCCATTGCGCCGCAAGCCGGTCGATGGCGGCAAGGGCGCGCAGCCCCCAGGCGGGGTTTCTGGCCCGCAGCGACTGGTCGAACGCCAGGTTGGACGGGGCGGTTGTGACATCCGCTTCCAAATAGGGACCATAGAGGATAACCGGTGCCCCCGCGCCCAGCACGCGGGCGCATCCCGCGAACAGGCCCACCGCGGCTTCCCACGGGCTGATATGAACCAGGTTGATCGCCACGACGGCGTCGGCGCGGGTGATGGGCCAGATGGTGCTGGCGGCATCCAGCGCCAGCGGCGGCAACAGATTGCCGGGTGCATCGGCGCGCCACGCTGCGATGGAAGCCAGCGCGGCGGGGTCGGCGTCGCTGGGTTGCCAGCGGAGATGGGGAAAGGCGCGGGCGAAATGGACGGCGTGTTCGCCGCTGCCGCTTGCCACCTCCAGCACCGTGCCCGCATCCGGCAGTTCGCGGGCCAGCACGGCGGCAATGGCGTCGCGGTTGCGCAGGGTGGCGGGGGCGTGGCGGCGCGCGTCCCGGTCTGCGGACGGATCGATCATTTGCGCGGATATAATTGCCGCGTCCGCCGTTCGCGCACCACCAGCCAGATCAGCAACCCGACCGGGCCCGCCAGCAAGGTCAGCACCAAAATCGGCGTCTGGATCAACCGCCCCACCCCCTTGGCATCGGCATCGCGGGCGATCCACAGGCCCGCAAACAGGTCGAACGCCAGATAATGGGTCCAGCCGATCACCACCCCGGCATCGGTGGCAAACAAATCCCGAATGCCGGGCAGGTCATAGCTGAAACCCGCACCCGCCCCGCCCGGCCCGCCCGGCGCAAATGCCCCGGCGGCAAAACCGGCAAAGGCGATGAGGTAAATCAGGCACAGCAGCGCCACCCCCAGATACATGACCGCCGACAGCAGCAGCGGCGTGCGCGGCGCGAACCACAGGATCAGCCAGCCGATGATGGCAATGGCGTTGGTGACGGCAAAGGCGCTGTCCCAGCTCACTCCGCCGCCGCAGCCTGCGCGCTCGCCACCTCCTGCCACGTCAGCACGGGGCGCCGTGCCGCGCCGGTTTCATCCAGCCGGGCGCGGGGGGCGAAATGGGGCGCGGTTTTCAGGCTGGGGTCGCCGTCCCGCGCCCGGCCCGCCACGCTGGCCAATGCGCCGATAAACTGGTCCAGCGCCGCCTTGCCCTCGGTCTCGGTCGGCTCGACCAGCATCGCGCCATGGACGACCAGCGGGAAAAACACCGTCATCGGGTGAAACCCCTCGTCGATCAGCCCCTTGGCAATGTCCAGTGTCGAGAAGCCATCGGCCAGCCCCTTGTCGCTGAACACCGCCTCGTGCATGCACGGGCCAGAGGCGGCAAAGGGCGCATCCAGCACATCCTCGAGCGAGCGCAGGATATAATTGGCGTTCAGCACCGCATCCTCCGCCACTTGGCGCAGGCCATCGGCCCCATGGCTCATGATATAGGTCAGCGCGCGGCTGAACATGCCCATCTGGCCATGAAATGCGGTCATCCGGCCCCAGCTTTGCCGCGGCTCGCCAAAATTGGCGCGCTCAAACGCCTCCGCATCCGCTTCCTCGATCAGATGGATCACCCCATCGGCGGTGCGGGCGGTGTAGGGCAGCGGCGCAAAGGGGGCCAGTGCCGCCGACAGCACCACCGGGCCGCTGCCGGGGCCGCCGCCGCCATGGGGCGTGCTGAATGTCTTGTGCAAATTGATATGCATGGCATCCACGCCCAGATCGCCGGGGCGCACCCGGCCAACAATCGCGTTGAAATTGGCCCCATCGCAATAGACAAAGCCGCCCGCCGCATGGACCGCGTCGGAAATCTCGCGCAAATCCGGCTCGAACAGGCCGCAGGTGTTGGGGTTGGTAATCATCACCCCCGCCACATCCGGGCCCAGCCGCGCCTTCAGCGCCGCCAGATCGACCCGGCCGGCCGCCGTTGCCGGAATATCCTCCACCTCAAAACCCGCAAAGGCCGCGGTGGCGGGGTTGGTGCCATGGGCGCTTTCGGGCACCAGCATCACCCGGCGCGGGTCGCCGCGCGCCGCCAGCGCCGCCTTGATGCACAGCACCCCGCACAATTCGCCGTGCGCGCCTGCCTTTGGCGACATGGCGACGGCATGCATGCCAGTGAGGGTGATGAGCCAATGCGCCAGTTCGTTCATCACCCCCAGCGCGCCCTGCACCGTTTCCTTGGGTTGCAGCGGGTGAACATCAGCAAAGCCAGGCAGCCGCGCCATTTTCTCGTTCAGCCGGGGGTTGTGCTTCATCGTGCAACTGCCCAGCGGGAAAAAGCCAAGGTCAATGCCGTAATTCTGGCGCGACAGCCGGGTGTAATGCCGCACGACCTCTGGCTCCGACAATCCGGGCAAGCCCGTGCGCGCCCGCCGCTCCAGCCCGCCCAGCCGGGCCGGCACCGTTGGCGCCGCATCCATATCAACGCCGTGGCGGTCGGGGGTGCCAATTTCGAAAATCAGCGGCTCCTCCAGCATCAGCGCGCGGTTGCCGGTGACAGTGGCGGGCGGAGCATCGGGCAAATGGGGGGCCACCATTTCGGGACGCCAGCCGGACGGATTGGGCTTGTTCATGCGAATTCTCCTTGAACTTCCAGCTCAGCGGTCAAAGCCTCCACCAGCGCGTCCATATCGGCGTCGGTGGCGGTTTCGGTCACGGCCACCAACAGGCCGCCGGCCAGATGGTCCACGCCGGGATACAGCCGCCCCAGCGACACCCCGCCCAGCACCCCGCGCGCCGCCATGGCGTGCACCACCGCCCGGGCATCGACCGGCAGCATCAGGGTGAATTCATTGAAAAATGCGCGGTTCACCAGCCGCACCCCCGGCAGCGCCGCCAGCCGATCCGCCAATTGCACCGCCCGGCCATGGTTCAGCGCCGCCAATTGCGCCAGCCCGGCATCGCCCAGCAGGCTCATGTGAATGCTGAATGCCAGCGCACACAGGCCTGAATTGGTGCAGATATTGCTGGTCGCTTTTTCCCGGCGGATATGCTGTTCGCGGGTGGACAGGGTCAGGACAAAGCCGCGCTGGCCATTGGCATCCACCGTCTGGCCGCACAGCCGCCCCGGCATTTGCCGCACATATTTTTGCTGACAGGCAAACAGGCCGACATAAGGCCCGCCAAATTGCAGGCCGACGCCCAGCGACTGGCCCTCGCCCACCACAATGTCCGCGCCCATCGCGCCTGGCGGTTCGATCAGCCCCAGCGCCACCGGCTCGGTCACCACCGCGATCAGCAATGCGCCCTTGGCATGGGCGGCATCGGCAATCGCCCGCAAATCGCCGATCCGGCCCAATATGTCGGGATATTGCACCACCACCGCAGCGGTCTGGTCGTCGATCTGGTCGGCCAGCGCCGCCAGCCCCATATCGGCATCGGCATCGGGCAGACCGCTGACAATCGCATCGCCGGTAAATTGCGCCATGCTGTGCGCCACGCTGACATAATGGGGGTGCAGCCCGGGGCTGAGCACCGCGCGGCTGCGCTTGGTGACCCGCCCGGCCATGCTGATCGCCTCCCAACAGGCGGTCGAGCCATCATACATCGACGCATTGGCCACGTCACAGCCGAGCAGCCGGGCCACCTGCGTCTGAAATTCAAACAGCATTTGCAGCGTGCCCTGGGCGATTTCGGGCTGATAGGGGGTGTAGGCGGTCAGAAATTCGCCGCGTTGGATCAAATGGTCCACGCTGGCCGGAACATGATGTTTATAGGCCCCAGCCCCCAGGAAAAACGGATGGTCACCCGCCGCCATATTCTGCCCGGCCAGCGCCCGCATATGCCGCTCCACCGCCAATTCGCTGGCATGGTAAGGCAAATCGGCAATCGGGCCGTCCAGCCGCGCCGCCGCCGGCACATCCACAAACAAATCATCAATCGACGCCGCACCCACTTGGGCGAGCATGGCAGCGCGGTCAGCGGGGGTCAGGGGCAAATAGCGCATGGGCAAGGCTCCATCAGGGCAGAAACATCAGGCCGAAAAACTACAGACTGTCGCAAAACGCCTTATATGCCGAAGCGTTCATCAGGCCGCTCAACTGATCAGGGTCGCTGAGCGTCATGCGGAAAAACCAGCCATCGCCTTCGGGATCGCTGTTCACCAGCGCCGGATCATCGCCCAGCGCGGCATTGCCCTCCAGCACGGTGCCATCAACCGGCGCATAGACGTCGGACGCGGCCTTGACCGATTCCACCACCGCGGCATCGCCGCCCTGCGCCACTTCGGTGCCGGTATCGGGCACTTCGACAAACACAATATCGCCCAGTTGCGCCTGGGCATAATCGGTGATGCCAACGGTGGCGATGTCGCCATCGACATCAATCCACTCATGTTCTTCGGTATAATAACGCGGCATCGGCTCTCACCCTTTCTTGCGAACATATTGATGCGGAACAAACGGCATGGCGCAGGTGGTGACGGACAGCATCCGCCCCCGCACCTCGGCCAGCAATGGCGTGCCGGGCGCGGCGTGGTCCGCTGTGACATAACCCATCGCGATGGGCTGGCCCAACGTCGGGGCAAAGCCGCCCGACGTCACCCGCCCCACCGGAATCTCGCCCGCAAACAGCGCTGCGCCCTCGCGCACCGGGGCCTTGCCATCCACCATCAACCCGGTCAGCCGCTGCGCCGGCCCATCGGCCAACGCCGCCAAAATCCGCGCCGCGCCCGGAAAGCCGCCCTCGGCCCGGCGGCGTTTGGAAATGGCAAAGGCCGCGCTGGCTTCCACCGGGTCAACGCCGGGGTCCATGTCATGGCCATA
>DAIUBZ010000144.1:0-5127 GCA_036846445.1 Sphingopyxis sp.
ATGGCTTGATTATATCTGTTTTTTAGTGGGTTAGAGCGTATTCTGGCGTAGTTTTTGATGCCCTCGGATGGGCAAAAATTATTCCCACTCGATAGTGCCCGGCGGTTTGCTGGTATAGTCATAGACCACGCGGTTGATGCCCGGCACCTCGTTGATGATGCGGGTGGCGACGCGCGACAAAAATGCCGCCTCGAACGGATAGATGTCGGCGGTCATGCCGTCGGTGCTGGTCACCGCGCGCAGGGCGCAGACATGGTCATAGGTGCGACCATCGCCCATCACGCCGACGGTGCGGACGGGCAGCAGCACCGCAAACGCCTGCCAGATCGCATCATAGAGCCCGGCGCGGCGGATTTCGTCGAGATATACCGCGTCGGCGGCGCGCAATATGTCACAGCGCTCGCGGCTGACCGCGCCGGGAATGCGGATGGCCAGGCCCGGCCCCGGAAAGGGGTGCCGCCCGACAAATTGCCCATTCAGGCCCAATTCGCGGCCCAGCGCCCGCACCTCGTCCTTGAACAATTCGCGCAAAGGCTCGACCAGTGCCATGTTCATCCGTTCGGGCAAGCCGCCGACATTGTGGTGGCTTTTGATCGTCACCGATGGCCCACCGGTGAAGGACACGCTTTCGATCACATCGGGATAGAGCGTGCCCTGGGCCAGAAAATCGGCACCGCCCAGCCGCGCCGCCTCCTCCTCGAACACCGCGATAAACTCGGCACCGATGAACTTGCGCTTCGCCTCCGGGTCGGTGATCCCGGCCAGCCCGGCCATGAACCGCGCCTCGGCATCGACCACCACCAGCGGAATATTATAATGGTCTCGGAACAGGGTTTCGACCTGTTCCCGCTCGCCCAGCCGCAGCAGGCCGTGGTCAACAAACACACAGGTCAACGCCGCGCCCACCGCCTCGTGGATTAAAATCGCCGCAACCGAACTGTCCACCCCGCCGGACAGGCCGCACAGCACCCGGCCATCGCCGACCTGCGCCCGGATTTCGGCGATTTTGGCCGCACGAAACTCGGCCATGGTCCAATCCCCGGCACAGCCGCATATGCCGCGCACAAAATTGGCGATCAGCTTGCCGCCATCGGGGGTGTGGGCAACTTCAGGGTGAAATTGGGTGCCATAATAGCGGCGCGCCTCATCGGCGATCACTGCGAACGGTGCGCCCTCACTGTGCGCAACGATGGCAAAACCGGGGGCAAAGCGGGTGACTTTGTCGCCGTGACTCATCCAGACCTGATGCTGGCTGCCGACCGGCCACAGGCCGTCGAACAGGGCGCATGGGGCGGTGACGGTCAGCATCGCCCGGCCAAATTCACCGCCTTCGCCCATTTCCGCGCCGGGGCGCACTTCGCCGCCCAATTGCTGGCTCATCACTTGCTGGCCGTAACAAATGCCCAGAATCGGCACGCCGCTGGCGAACAGGACATCACTGGCGCGCGGGCTGCCCGGTTCGGGCACACTGGCGGGCGAGCCGGACAGGATGACCCCGCGTGGCCGGAGCCGGGCAAAGGCTTCGGCAGCGGCGGTGAATGGGGCGATTTCGCTGTAAACCCCGGCCTCGCGCACGCGGCGGGCAATGAGCTGGGTGACCTGGCTGCCGAAATCGACAATCAGTATTGCCGCTGGCGGCGGGGAATCCGGGGGCGAAATGGCGGGCGGGGCTGGGGTCATGGCGGCGGGTTAGGCAAAGGCAGCGGCGCTGTCCAGCCCGGTTGGCTGGCGCTGGGACCCGGCCTTTGCCACAGATTTGCGACATTTGGTCGATAGGCGCTGGAACTTGGTCGATTGGCGCGCGTAATCACCGGCTTGTCCAGTCATCTGCGCTTAATCCGCCCATATTAACTGACGGCAGCCCCAACGGCACCGCCGGCCCGCAACCAACAGGACCCCTCCCCCATGGCGATCTTCCATTTCACCCGTTCGGCGGCGCGCGGCGTTATGCTGGTGTCGGCGTCGTCGCTGGCGCTGGCGCTAGCGCCGCCCGCGATGGCTGGCGCGAACGATGTTGCTGCCGCACCCGATCCCGGCCCGACCGCGGAACGCGCGGTGCCGGGAGCTGAACCGGATGACGGCAATGTGATTGTTGTCTCTGCATCCCGGCTGGCGGGGCAACTGGACACCAGCGTCACCCCGGAACTGGTGCTCGATGAAACTGCTATTGCCAGCTATGGCGCATCGTCGGTTGCCGAATTGGTCGCGGCGCTGTCGCCGCAAACCCAGTCGGGCCGGGGCCGGGGTGGCGGCGGCCAGCCGGTGGTGCTGGTCAATGGCCGCCGGGTATCAGGATTTCAGGAATTGCGCAGCCTGTCGCCCGACGCCATTGCCAAGGTTGAGGTGTTTCCTGAGGAAGTGGCGCTGCAATACGGGTTTTCGTCCGAGCAGCGGGTGATCAATTTTGTGCTGAAACCGGATTACCGCCAGATTGCGGTCGAGGTGGACACGCTGGCGGCGACGCAGGGCAGGTTTTTCGGGCAAGCCTATGACGCCAATCTGGTCCGCATCAGCCCGAACAGCCGCGTCAACCTGACCGCAAATTACAATTGGCAGGGGTTGCTGACCGAGGACGAGCGCGGCCTGATCCCGGCCAGCGGCGTCGCGGCGGACGCATCGGCGCGGTCGATTGTGCCGTCGGGCGACGAATATTTTGTCGATGCCAGTTTTCAGCGCGGACTGGACAAGGTCACGGATGTGACGCTGGCCGCGCGGCTGTCGGAAACCAACCGCCTCAGCCTGATCGGCCCATCGCTCGCCGGGGCCACTGATCCGCTGGAGCGCACCGCCCGGACCCGCAGCCTGACGGGCGGCACCAGCGTGAACGGGATGGTGGGCCGCTGGCGCTGGTCGGCATCGGCCAATTACAGCGATGTCGATCAATTGACCTTCACGGACCGGCTGGCGGGCACCGCCGACCGGTTTGCCAGCAGCCAACAGCGGTTTGGCGGCAATGCCACGGCATCCGGGCCGCTGGCCGAGGGCTGGGCCGGGCCGGTGCGGATGACCCTGGCCAGCGACTATGACGGGCTGCGTTTCGCCAGCCAGTCGGTTCGCGGGGCCACCGTGGCCGCCACCGCCCTGACCCGTGACGTGGTGGGCGGCAGCGGCACCATCAGCGTGCCGATATTGGACCCGGAATATGGGGCCGGCACGATTGGCCGGGTGACGCTGAACGGCAATATCGGCGTGCGCGATGTCAGCGATTTTTCCGCGCTCTTGTCGTGGGGTGGCGGGGTGAATTGGGCGCTGACCCGCCAATTGTCGCTGAACGCCAGCTATGCCAGCGACGAGGCGGCACCGGGCATTCAGCAATTGGGCGACGCGCCGCTGATTACCCCGCAAACCCCGGTGTTTGACTTTGCCCGGGGCGAAACGGTGTTTATTGAGACCCTGTCCGGCGGCAATCCGCTGCTGCGCGCTGAACAGCGCCGCGATTTCAAGCTGGGGCTGAATTGGACGGTGGTGCGCGATGTCAACCTGACCGCCAATTGGAACCGCAACCGCAGCGACGATACCAGCAACAGCTTCCCGTTGCTGACCCCGGAAATTGAGGCGGCCTTTGCGGACCGCGTGACGCGCGATGCCAGTGGCCGCCTGACCCGGCTGGACATCCGCCCGGTCAATTTTGATGAGAATATCAGTAGCCAAATCCGCTGGGGCATCAACACCAGCGGTGCGGTGGGCAAGCCCCCCCCTGCCGGGCGCGGCGGCCCCGGAGCGCGGGGCGGCGGCCCCGGAGCGCGGGGCGGCGGCTCCGGAGCGCGGGGCGGCGGGCCGGGCCGGATGGTGGGCATGATGGGCGGCGGCGGCCAGGGGCGCTGGTCTGCCAGTGTTTATCACAGCGTGCTGCTGGCCAACCGCATCACCATCCGCCCCGGCGTGCCGGTGCTCGATTTGCTGAACGGATCAGCGATCGGCGGCAATGGCGGCGCGAACCGGCACAGCATCGAAGCGGACGGCGGCCTGTTCCACAACGGCATGGGCTTTCGCGCCAGTGGCCGGTTTGACAGCGGCAGCCGGGTCAGCGGCGGCGCGAGTGGCAATGATCTGAACTTTGGCGCGCTGGCCACCTTCAACCTGCGCGGCTTTGTCAATTTTGACAGCAAGCCCGCGACGCTGAAAAAAATGCCGTGGCTGACCGGCATTCGCCTGCGGGTCAGTGTCGACAATCTGTTCGATGCCCAGCGCCGGGTGACGGATGCCAATGGCCTCGTGCCGCTGCGCTATCAGCCCGGCTATACCGACCCCCGGGGCCGGGTGGTGGAGTTTGACATTCGCAAACGCTTTTAGGCGCGCTATGGACGGCGCCGGGTGCACTGCGCCCCGCCCAGCAGCAAAGGTGCGCCCTATGGCCCTCGCCCCCGTCTATCCGCTCTATCTGGCCAATCAGCCGGTTCAGCCCAACGCCGATCTGGCCGTCACCAACAAATATAGCGGCGAGGTGGCGTTCCGCACCGCACTGGCCAGCCCGGACCTGATCGATACGGCCATCACCAGCGCCGCCGCCGCCGCTCCGGCCATGGCCCGCATGGCCAGCTATGAACGCCGCGACGTGCTGGCCCATTGCGTGCGCCGCTTTGGCGAGCGCGCGGACGAGCTGGCCAATGCCTTGTGCATCGAAGCGGGCAAGCCCATCGCCGATGCCGAGGGCGAGGTGACCCGGTTGATCGACACATTTCGCATCGCTGCCGAAGAGGCCACCCGCAACTATGGCGAGGTCCAGCCGCTGGATATCGGCCCGCGTTCGCGCGGCTATCTGGGAATGTGGCGGCGGGTGCCGATCGGGCCATGCAGCTTTATCGCACCGTTCAATTTCCCGCTGAATCTGGCCGCACACAAGATTGCTCCGGCGATTGCGATGGGCTGTCCATTCGTGCTGAAACCAGCGAGCCTGACGCCGCTGGGCGCGCTGTTGATCGGCGAAGTGCTGGCGGAGACCGATTTGCCCGCTGGCGCGTTCAGCATCCTGCCCGCCAGCCGCGACGGCGCGGATTTGCTCACCACTGACGACCGGTTGAAACTCTTGTCCTTCACCGGATCGCCCGAGGTTGGCTGGGCGCTCAAGGCCCGGGCGGGCAAGAAAAAGGTGGTGCTGGAACTGGGCGGCAATGCGGCGGTGATTGT
>DAIUBZ010000145.1:0-5113 GCA_036846445.1 Sphingopyxis sp.
TGCGCTGTTTTGACCGCGCCGCCGCTTGCTGTGTATATCCACTGGCCGTTTTGCGTCAGCAAATGCCCCTATTGCGATTTCAACAGCCATGTCCGCGCCAGTGTCGACATGGGCGCGTGGCAGGCGGCGCTGCTGGCCGACATGGCGCACGAGGCGGTGCTGCTGCCGGGCCGCCGGGTGGGGTCGATCTTCTTTGGCGGCGGCACCCCCAGCCTGATGCCGCCCGCGCTGGTGGCGGCGCTGATTGCGGCGGCGGACCGGCACTGGGGGCTGGCGGCGGATGCCGAGATCACGCTGGAGGCAAACCCCAATTCGGTCGAGGTGGCCAATTTCGCCGCGCTGGCGGCGGCGGGCGTGAACCGGCTGTCACTGGGGGTGCAAAGCTTTGATGATGCCGCGCTGGCCGCGCTGGGCCGGGCGCACAGCGGCGAGGCTGCGCGCCGGGCGATTGGCGTGGCCCAGGCCCAGTTTGCGCGGGTCAGCTTTGACCTGATTTACGCCCGCCCCGACCACAGCGCGGCGGCGTGGCGGGCGGAACTGGCGGCAGCGCTGGCGTTTGGCACTGACCATCTGTCGCTCTATCAACTCACGATCGAGCCGGGGACCCGCTATGCCACGCTGGCGGCGCGGGGCGAATTGGTTTTGCCCGATGGTGACGCCGCCGCCGATCTGTTCGAGGCGACGGCGGCCCAGACGGCAGCGGCGGGCCTGCCGCGCTATGAAACCTCAAACCACGCCGCGCCGGGGCGGGAAAGCCGCCACAATCTGGCCTATTGGCGCTATGATGATTATGCCGGCATTGGCCCCGGCGCCCACGGGCGGCGGTTGGGCATGGCAACCGAACGCCACAAAAAGCCCGAAAATTACCTCAGCGCTGTGGCCCGCAACCGCCATGGCCTGCGGCTGGAGGCGGCGCTGACCGCCCAGCAGCGGGCCAGCGAGGCGATGGTGATGGGGCTGCGGCTGACCGATGGGGTCGATCTGGCGCGCATCGCCGCCATGAGCGGGCTGGTGGTGGCCGATTTTCTGGATGAAGCGGCGGCGGCGCGGTTGGCCGATCAGGGGCTGGTGCAGCGGTCGGGCGACCGGCTGGTGGTGACTGACGGCGGGGCCTTGCTGCTCGACGGGATATTGGCGGCGGTGGTCAGGGTCGATCCGGCATCCGGTCCAGCTCGATAAAGGTGCCCGGTGCGGTGCCGAACAATTTGCTGCCATCCTCGGCAAAGCCGCGTTCGGTCTGGGCGATGGTGGCAGCGCCCAGCCGCGTCTCCGCCTCCAGCGCGATATGGGCGGCGCGGCGGGGCGACCAGATGCGGCAGGCGGCGGCGGATATGGTCCCGGTCCAGCGCGCGGCGGCCCCGTCCCACGACCAGCGCATCGCACAATCCGCGCCGGGCGCAGCGGCGATTCCCGGTTCCAATTCGGCGGGGGTCAGCGCGGCCAGTTCCGCCGCCGTCGGCATGGCGTCGGCAAAGCGGTCGGCGGCGGTGAAGGCAAAGGCGCGGCTGACCACCCCGCCATCCGCGCCGCGCATCAGCAGATAGACCCGGCGGCGATAGGGTTTGCGCTCCGGCCCGGTGGCCAGCGCCGAATACAGCAATTCCGCCCCGCTTGCACCACCTGGGCCGGCTATGCCCGCCGCACCCGCCAGCGCCGCCGCCAGCGCCGGATTGGCAAAGCGCACCCGCACCTCGGCAAAATTGTTCGCGGTGTCGCTGGGCCGGGTGGCAAATTGCCCGGCCATCATCGCCGCCAGGGCGGTGGGTGCTGGGGGCGCGGCCTGCGGTTGGTCAGCGCCGCCGGGCGATGCCGCCGCCAGCATCGCGGCCAGCTTATACCCTGCTGCCAACGCAATCATCGGCCCGTCTCCCCAGCCAATTGCACCCAGCGCCCAGATTATGACAAATTTGCGCTGGGTCAATGCTGGGTGCCTCAGCCGCACTATGGTGAGCTGAACCTATCGTCCTTAACAGGAGGCTTCCATGGCGATCCCCACCCACACTGCCCCGCTGCCGACAGCGGTTTTGCTGGCCACCGATTTCAGCGCGCGCTGTGACCGCGCGCTGGACCGGGCGATCATGTTGTGCCGCCAATGGCAGGCGCGGTTGGTGATCGCCCATGTCCTTGAAACCCCGCTGACGGGCGGCACCGAGGACGACCAGAACCGCCAGCGTGTCAAGCTGGAGCAGCGGTTGGCCGCCGAACTGGCCGACAGCGGCGTCCAGTTTTCGCCATTCATCCTGACCGGCAAGCCAGCCGATGCCCTGTTGCACCTTGCGTCCGAGCAGAATGTCGGGCTGATCGTCACCGGCATGGCGCGCTATAATGGCCTGTCCGAATTTGTGACGGGAACAATCGTCGACAAATTGGCCCGCAAGGCCGCGGTGCCGGTGCTGGTCGTCAAAACCCGTCCGCGCCGGCCCTATGGCGCAATTGTCGCGGGCACGGATTTTTCTGGCTGTTCGGCGGCCGCCATTTTTGTGGCTGAGCAGTGGTTTCCCGACCTGCCGATCGACGCGGTCCATGGCTGGCAAGTGCCGTATCAGGGGATGGTGAACAGCGCCAGCGTGCGGGCCGATATCATGGCCGAAGTTCAGGAGGAAATGGACGCATTTGTTGCCGATCTGGCCGCCCACCAGCCAGCGCTGCGGTGCCGCGTTCACCTGCACCACGGGCCGACCGTTGAAGTGGTGGAGGCCGCAGCCGCCGTCAGCGGCGCCGATCTGGCGGTGCTTGGCACCCATGGCCGGGGCAGGATCGCCGCCGCGATGCTGGGCAGCAAGGCGCTGCAATTGCTGCAATATCTGCCCATCGACGTGCTGTTGGTCCGGGAATAGCGCCCCGCCTCACCCGCGCCCATCGGCAAAGACCGGCGCGCGCCCGGCCATCGCTGCCATCACCGCCTCAATCTGGTCGGGCGTGCGAATGATCGCCAATTGCTCGGCGGTTTCCGCCAGCAGCAATTCGGCATCGCTGGCGGTGGCGGCGCTGGCCATCAGCCGTTTGGCCCCCCGCACGGCGGCGGGATGTTTGGCGGCGATGGTGTGGGCCAGATCGAGCGCGGCGGCGAGCGGTTCCGCCGATATGCTGGTCGCAAAGCCATAATCCACCGCTTGCGTGCCCGAAAATTCGCGGTTGGTGTAAATCAACTCGCGCAACAGATCATCGCGGACATTGCCGCGCCACAGCGGGAAACCGGCCATGTCGGGCACCAGCCCCCATTTCATTTCCATCACCGCCAACCGGGCGTCGGGGGCGATGATCCGGATGTCGGCCCCGCTGAAAATCTGCAGGCCGCCGCCGAATATCACCCCGTGGCCCGCCGCAATCACCGGCACCGGCAATTCGCGCCAGCCCCACGCGACATATTGCGGGACATTGCACAGGCCGTGGCTGCGCGGGGCCAAATCGGCGTCATTGCCGCCGGTGATGCCGCCCGCCGCCATGCTGGCCATGTCCAGCCCGGCACAAAAGCTGCGCCCCTCGCCCGACAGCACAACACAGCGCAGGCCGGGCATCGCGTTCAGCTCGTCAATCGCCGCCACCAGCGCGGCAAACATCGCCGGGTCCAGCGCGTTCATCTTGTCGGCGCGGACCAGCCGCACATCGGCAATGCCGCCGTCCAGCATCGTGATCGTCACCCGGTCAGTCATTGCGGCTTGATCCCGAACAAAATTTCCCGCGCCTTGGCATCATCCTGCGCCGCGTTGCTGCGCCAATCGGCATGCAATTCCATCCCGCGGTCCACCGCTGGCCGCGCCCGCAGCCGGTCATACCAGCGGCTGACATGGGCAAATGCGCCGCGGTCAATATCCCGCGCCTTGGTGGTGGCCACCCACGGCAAAATCGCCATATCGGCAATGCCATAGGCCCCGGCGACGCAATCGCCAGTCAGCGCCAATTGGGTGTCGAGCACGCCGAGCAACCGTTTGCACTCGCGGTCATAGCGGTCGATGGCATAAGGGATTTTCTCGGGTGCATAGAGTTTGAAATGGCCATCCTGGCCAAACATTGGCCCCAGCCCCCCCATTTGCCACATCAACCATTGGCTCGTCGCCGCCCGCCCCCGGACATCGGCGGGCATGAACTGGCCGCTTTTTTCGGCCAGATAGAGCAGAATCGCGCCGCTTTCGAACAGGCTGATCGGCGCACCGCCGTCCGCCGGGCCATGGTCGACAATTGCGGGCATCCGGTTGTTGGGGGCAATCGCCAGAAACGCTGGCTTAAACTGGTCGCCCGCGCCGATGTTGACCGGCAGGGTGCGATATTCCAGCGCCATTTCCTCCAGCGCAATGCTGATTTTCCAGCCATTTGGCGTCGGCCAATAATGAAGATCGATCATGCGCTGTCCTTGGTCGCGCCAGCCCAATATTGGTCGCGCAGCAGCCGCTTATACAATTTTCCGGTATCGTGGCGCGGCAATTCGGCGACAAAATCAATCCGGCGCGGGATTTTTGCGCCCGACAATTTTTCCCGGGCAAAGGCGGCGAGTTCGGCGCGCAGCGCATCGCCCGCGTCTGCGGCGTCGACCAATTGCACCACCGCAATCACTTCCTCGCCCAATTCATCGTGCGGGCCGCCAATCACTGCGACATCGGCGACCGCCGGATGGGTAATCAAATGATTCTCAATCTCCTGCGGATAGACATTCACCCCGCCGGAGATAATCATGAAGCTTTTGCGGTCGGTCAGATAGAGGAACCCGTCCCCGTCCACCCGCCCGACATCGCCCAGCGTCGTCCAGCCCCGGCTGTTGCGGCTGGCGGCGGTTTTTTCGGGGTCATCATGATATTCAAACGCCAGATCGCTTTCGATAAAGATATTGCCTTCTTCGCCCACCGGCAGTTCGGTTTCATGATCCTCGGCCATGATGTGCAATTTGCCCAATATCGCCCGGCCCACCGTGCCGGGGTGGGCCAGCCAGTCGGCGCTGCCCACAAAGGTCATGCCATTGCCCTCTGACCCGGCATAATATTCCATCAGCACCGGGCCCCACCACGCGATCATGTCCTGTTTCACCGGCACCGGACAGGGAGCGGCGGCGTGGATGGCACAGGTCATGGTGCTGATGTCATGCGCGCTGCGCACCGCGCCGGGCAATTTCAGCATCCGG
>DAIUBZ010000146.1:0-5066 GCA_036846445.1 Sphingopyxis sp.
TGGGGACCAGCACCTATGACCACCGCGCCAGCCGCACCCGTCACTTTCGTCGATCATGTCGTCAATGTGTCGGATTTCATCTGGGGCGGCAGTTGGAATGGCGAGACGCTGATCCCCTTTCCGCCGATGGTCATTGTCCTGCTGGGCATTGGCCTGTGGATGATGGTGGGGCTGCGCTTTTACCCCATCCGCAATTTGTTCAGCGCCTTTGCCGGGCTGTTTGCCAGCCGCAAGGGCGCGGGCGCGGGCGAGATTTCGCCCTTCGCCGCCCTGTCCACCGCTTTGTCGGGACAGGTGGGCACGGGCAATCTGGCCGGGGTGGCCACGGCGATCACGCTGGGCGGCCCGGGGGCGATTTTCTGGATGTGGGTGACCGCGCTGATCGGCATGGCGCTGGCCTTTGCCGAGGGCGCGCTGGCCATCCGTTACCGTGAACGCACCAGCGACGGCGTGTATCGCGGCGGGCCGATGAGCTATATCATGATGGGGCTGGGGCCGAAATTCGCCTGGTTGGCGGTGTTTTTCTGTATCGGCACCCTGTTTTCGGCGGTGGTGACCGGCAACAGCATCCAGGCCAATGCCGTCGCTGATGGGTTGACCGAATTGTTCGGGATCGAGGATTGGCTGGGCGGGTTGATCGTCGCCGTCGCGGTGTTCGTCGTGATTATCGGTGGGATCAAAAGCATCGGCAATGTCGCGGAAAAGATCGTGCCGTTCATGGCCGGGGCCTATCTGGTGATGGCAGCAATCGCCATCATATTGGACTATCAGGATATTCCCGAAACCTTTGGCCGGATTTTCCATGGCGCCTTCAACCCACAGGCGGCCAGCGGCGGCTTTTTGGGGGCCGCGATCATCATCGCCATTCGCGCCGGGGTCGCGCGCGGCCTGTTTTCAAACGAGGCGGGCCAAGGCTCCACCCCCATCGCCCATGCCGTGGCCCAGACCGACGACCCGGAACAACAGGGGCGGATGGCGATGCTGGGCACATTTATCGACACCATCGTCATCTGCACCATCACCGCGCTGGTGGTGTTGACGGTTCAGGGGGATTTCACCCACGCCGGGCAACCGGTGCTGCACGCGTGGCAGTCGGATTTGCAGGGGTTTGCGATGACGTCCGGGGCCTTTGCCGCCGCATTCCCGATGCAATTGGCGGGCATTCCGCTCGGCACATTGGTGGCCAGCACGGCGCTCATCATGTTCGTGTTCACCACCTTGCTCACGTGGAGCTATTATGGCGAGCGCGCCATCACCTTCCTGTATGACCGGGTGCCGGGTTCGACGCGCGGCGGCGAGAAGATCCTGCACATCATCTGGCGGGTGCTGTGGTGTGTGGTGATTTATATCGGCAGCACGCTGGACCTGACCTTGGTCTGGCGCATGGGCGATATCGCCAATGCGGCGATGGCGCTGCCCAACCTGATTGCGCTGGCGCTGCTGTCGGGCGTCGTGTTCAAACTGGCGCGTGGCCAGCGCACGGCGGGGCCGGATTACCGGGCCGCCACGCCAGAGGAGCCCAATGAATATTGATTGACCGCAGGCCGGGGGCCAATCCCGCCCCCGTCCCGTTCCGGCACAGGCTGGCGATGAAATCGCTGGCTGGTGGTAAGCGGTCCTTTACGCTGTCAGCCTAAGCCCTCCCTATCACGCATTGCCCTGCCGCTCGCCGCGCGGCGGATGCAGGGAACAGGAAGGGCCGCCGCCATGGTGCAAGCCATTGTCACCCAATCCGCGCCATCGGTTGCCGAGGCGCTGGATGCAATCATCGCCGCCGACGGCACGGGCGCCCACGCCTATGTCCGGTCGGGCAAATTGGCCGATGGCCGCGATGCAATGCGCAATCTGGCCGATGCCGTGCATTTTCTGTGCGTGTTGCACGGGCGGCACCCCGGGGTGATTGACCATGCCGCCGCCGCCCAGATCGACCCCGATGCCCGGGCCTGGCTGAACGAGGCCGCCGATGGCTTTGCCACCGAGCGCGCCTTGCTGGCGGCCATGGCGTCAAAGGTCGGGCCAATCCCCAGCACCCACGGTCAGGCAGCATGCGAGGCGGCAGCGGCCAGCCAGCGGCACGCGCTTGACATGCTGGCCCGGTCGGAACGGCGCGGCTGTGCGCTGGGCGCGGCGATCGCGCTGACGCTGGATTGGCGCACGTTGCGCGTGCTGATCGACATCAGCGCCCAGCGGCTGGACATGGCGGTACCGACGCTGGCGCTGCCCGGCCTGCCCGCGACGGCGCGGCTGGCCAATGCCCATGCCGCCAGCCCGGCGGTCGAGCGCGCCATGCTGTTCGGCGCGCAGCAACTGGCCAGCCAGCACCGCGCCCTGTGGGATTTGCTGGCCACCCGCGAAGTGGCCCGCACCGGCAGTTAGGGTTGCGCGCCTCGGCCCGCTCGGCTAACCTTTACGTTCACGTAAACTGGTCAGGCAGGGAACAGGGGCATCATGCGGTTTGACGGCACCAAAGACTATATCGCCACCGATGATCTGAAGGTGGCGGTCAATGCCGCCACCTTGCTGCGCCGGCCATTGTTGGTAAAGGGCGAACCCGGCACTGGCAAAACCGTGCTGGCCGAACAAATTGCCGCCGCCTTTGCCGCGCCGCTGATCACCTGGAATATCAAATCCACGACCAAGGCGGCGCAGGGTCTGTATGAATATGATGCGGTGGCGCGGCTGCGCGATGGGCAATTGGGCGATGCCCGGGTCCATGATATCGGCAATTATATCCGGCGCGGCAAATTGTGGGAGGCGTTTGTCAGCCCCACCCTGCCGGTGCTGTTGATCGACGAGATTGACAAGGCCGATATCGAATTTCCCAACGATCTGTTGAGCGAACTCGACCGGATGGCGTTTGATGTTTACGAAACCGGTGAACATGTGGCGGCGGCTGAGCGCCCGATTGTCATCATCACGTCCAACAATGAAAAGGAATTGCCCGACGCATTTTTGCGCCGATGCTTTTTTCATTATATCAAATTTCCCGACCGGGCGACGCTGGCGGCGATTGTCGAGGTGCATTTTCCCGGCATTCAAAAAGCGCTGGTCAGCCGGGCGATGGACATATTTTACGAGGTGCGCGACGTGCCGGGGCTGAAGAAAAAACCATCGACCAGCGAATTGATCGACTGGCTGAAGCTGTTGCTGGCCGAGGATATGCCGTTGGAGGTGCTGCAAAACCGCGACATCCGCGCCGCCATCCCGCCGCTGCACGGCGCGCTGTTGAAAAATGAGCAGGATGTGATGCTGTTTGAAAAACTGGCCTTCATGGCCCGGCGGCAGAGCTGATTGCGGCAGGGTCGGCCAGCCGCCGGTCCAGAAAATCGGTGATGGCGGCGGCGGTGGCGTCCGGCGCTTCCTCCATCGGCAGATGGCCCACGCGGGCCAGCACCATATTTTCGGCCCCGGCGATGGCCCGCGCCATCACCCGGCCCACGACTGGCGGGATCAACTGGTCCTCGGCCCCGAACAGGATGAAGGTGGGGGCCGTGATGCCGGGCAACCGCTCCGGCCGCATCGGCTCACGCGGGGTGGAAAAACGCTGCACCGTCGCCGCCCGATTGCCGGGATAGCGCAGCAATTCCCAATACAGATCAACCTTGGCCGCATCAATCTGCGCCGGATCGGCCACCGATTGTTCCAGCGAGCGGGCAATCAGCCAGCGCGGCGTGATCCGCTGGCCCAGCCAGCGCCCAACCGGCGAGCCGAGGATGCGAAAGCCGATGTTGGACTGTGACGCGGCATAGGCCCGCTCCATTGCCGGATCAGCCGGGCCTGATGGGCCCAGCAGCACCAGCGCCGCCACCCGGTCCGGCTGGGCCAGCGCATATTCCCACGCCACCCGGCCACCCATGCTGTTGCCGCCCAGGATGAACCGGTCCAGCTCCAGCGTGGCCGCCACCACATCGACCGCCGCCATCATGCCCGCCACGCCATAATTGCCGTCAGGCACCGCGCCGGTCAGGCCGTGGCCCGGCAAATCCATGGTGATGATGCGATAGGTGCCGCCCAGCCGCGCCACCAGCGGTTCCCACGTATGCAGGCTGGCGTTGGAGCCGTGGAGCAGCACCATCACCGGCCCGTCGCCCCGGCCCTGATCGCGGTAATGAATCGACTGCCCCGCCGGACCACGCGCAAACAGGGTTTCGCCGCCCGGCTGGCCATATTTGGCAATCATTGCGTCGCGGTCGGTGTCCGGGGTTTGCAGCGCCCAGAACACCATTATCAGCGCGGCCAGCAGCGTCAGCGGGATCAACAGGCGTTTTTTCCGCCACCAACGGCGGCGGGGCGCGGTGGTGACGAAATCATCGTCGTCGATCGTGTCAACCGGATCGTCCGCGCCGCCCATATCCCGCCTGCCCCCCTGCCGCCTGCCGCCTGCGCCCAAGTGTCGCCCGCGGGATTTAGCGCCAACTTCCGCCAGCGGTCAATCCGGCGGGCCGGGCGGCGGCGCGGTTCAGCTCGCCCGCTTCACCGCGCCCCGGTGCGCCCCGACCGGGCCGCGCCGGGGGCGATATTTGCGCTCGCCATCTGGCCCGCCGCCGGGGCGGCCAGATGCACCAGCGCCGCCGGGGCGGCCAGACCCACCAGCGCCGCCGGTTCCCCGGCGGCCACCGGCGTCGGCGCGCTGGCGGGCGGGGTCGCGGCCTGCCGAGCCTGTGTCACGCGGCGCAGCCACTGGCTGGGGCAGATTGCGGACCATTTCGGTGAAATTTTCCGGCAACGGCATCGGATCGGCCTTGGTCCGGGTCACCCGCTCAATCGCCTTCATATATTGGCGCTCGTCGGCGGCGATAAAGCTGATCGCCACCCCCTCGGCCCCGGCGCGCGCGGTGCGGCCAATGCGGTGGACATATTGTTCGGCGACATTGGGGATTTCGAAATTGATGACATGGCTGACCCCCGACACATCGATCCCGCGCGCGGCAATGTCGGTGGCGACCAGCAATTTGATCTGGCCCGCCCGAAACGCCTGAAGCGCGGCGGTGCGTTGTGGCTGGCTCTTGTTGCCATGGATGGCCATCGCCCGAATGCCCGCGCCGGCCCGATGCCGCACCACCCGG
>DAIUBZ010000147.1:0-5052 GCA_036846445.1 Sphingopyxis sp.
CGAGCGGCAGGCGGTGGAGGCGGCGTTTGAACAGCGGCGATATGTCCACCCGCGCGGCAATATGGGCGATAATATCCTTGAACCGCACCTTGCCGCCGGGCGCAGTGGCGGGATCATAAACATAGACACCCATGATGTGGGTCAGATTGTTGGCGGTTTGCAGATACAGAAATTGCGCGTCCTGTGGTCCCAGTTGTTGCACCATCGCCCTCACTCCCCCCGGTTGTCGATACGGTCCGCCAGCGCCACATTGGTCAGCCGCATCTGTTCCATCGCCGCAGCCAGCAGGCGCAGTTCGCGGCGCAGCGCCCGGCGGCCCGCAACCACCGCCGCATCGCCCGGCCCGGCCAGCCCCAGATGTTTCACCAACTGGCAGCCGTTGGCAAACAGCAATTTGCCAATCGCGGCCTCGCTGCTGATCCGCCGCAGCATATAGGCCTGCCGGCCCTCGGTCAGCGCAGCCTCCCCAATTTTGGCCGGATCGGCGTCCTCCCCGGCGGGCAGGCGGCAATAAATATCCACCACCACCAGATAAGCCTCAACAAAAGTCAGCAGCGCGGCATGGCCGACCAGCGGCTGACAGCGGCGCAGCAGCCGCAGCGCCCCGCTGCGCCCCGCCGCCAGCAGCGCCGCCCAGCCGGGATCAATCCGCGCCAGTTCCGCCGCCAGCGCCGCGCGGTGGGCGTCACGCGGCGGATAGAAAAATTCAAATTTGAACAGATCGCGCAGCCGATCAGTCGCCGCCCAAAATGCCGCACTGGCGTCGCCATCATCAGCGCTGTCGGTGAGGCCGACCAGCGCCACCTCGATCATCGCCCGGTCGACGAAATGGTGGACGATGGTGCCGCGATAATAGCTGGCCATGGGGTGCCGCGCCGGGTCGATGCCATAAACCCGCTCGCTGCCCGCGCCCAGCCGCAACAATAGCCCGCTGGCCACCAGCGTATCGACCGTGGCGCGCAGCGCGGCCATGTCGTCGCTGGCCAATTCGCGTGACAAGCGGATGCCGCGCGCCCGCGCCCACGCCTTGGTCACCTCGATCGCGGCGGTCAGTTCGGCCACCGTCGCGCCGCGCGGCGCGATGCCCAGCAGGATCAGGCACATGACACTGGTGACGGTCAGCGGCGTCACCCGGTTTGCCTCCACCGCCACGGCAAAGGCAATTCGCTCCAGCGCCCGGCGGTCATCAGGACCCGGCGCTTCGGCCACCACCACCGGCTCGCCAATGTCAATCCGCACCCGGCCCATCGGCTCGCGCAGCGACTTCAGATAGCCGATGAACCAGCCCAGACTTTCCGGCTTTTTCGCCTTGCCCGTCTGTTCGGCGGCATATTCCTCGACATCGCGGATCAGGTCGAAACTGGTGACGAATGGCACAAAATGCAGCCCGGTGGTGCCGGTGGCGTGGGCCGCATCCAGCACATATTTCATCAGGCCATAGCGCGGCGGCATCAACTTGCCGAGCCGCGACCTTGTGCCCTCAAACGCCCAGGCCAGCGGGAAACGTTTGGCCAGCAGCCAGCCAATATAATGGCGCAGCGCCAGCTTATACACCGGTTGATCCTGAAAGCTGCGGCGGATGAAGATCATCCCCGACCGCCGATAAAAACCCCCCACCGGGAAAAAATCCAGATTCGCCCCGCCGAACGAATGCAACATCGGCAAATCATGTTCATACAGCAGCCGGTTGGGGGTGGTGCCGTCGATATAGGTTTTGTGGGTGAACAAAATCGCGGTGGGATGCTGGCGCAATGTGGCGCGCAGCCGCTCAATCTCTGCCGGGTCGGCTTGCATCTCGCTGTCATAGCCGCTGCCCAGCATGAAGCGATCAACCCGCGCCCGCAAATCCAGAAACAGCGCGCTGGGAATGGCGACCAGTTCCCGCAATGCCGCCCGCACCTCGCGCGCCAATTCGTCCACCGGCCGCGCCTGTTCCCGCGCCAGCCCGGCCAATGCGGTGCGGAACCGGACGCTGCCAGCGACCCCGGCGGCGACAAAGCGCGGCACCTTGTAGCGGGTGCCGCGCACGCTGCGCTCCCCCACCTCCAGCGCCAGCGCCGCCTGCCGCGCCACAAATTGCGCCAGACCCCCCGCTTGCCCGGCATCATGCCCGCCGCCGCCGCTGGCAAGGTCAGCCTGCCGCGCCATCAATTCGCCTTTGGTGGCCGGTGCGCCCCGCACGACCTGCGCCCGGCGGGGATTTTGCCACAGGATCAACTGGGCGCGCAATGGCCCGGGCAAACGCGGGTCGCCCAGCAACAAATGGCGCAGCTTCAGCGCGCGGTGGGTTTCAAAATCCGGGATGCGCCACACCAGCCGCACTGGCACCACCAACATCTCGTCCGGCGCATCTGCCAGCGCCGCCGCCAGTGCATCGACGCGCAGCGCGCCATCGCCCTCGTCCAGCCCGGCCTGGGACAGCGGCAGACTGACCAGCCGCGCCTGCCCGCTCACCAAATCCGCACCAGCCTCTGCCGCCGCCCACTCCCGCAGCAATTTGCGCTCCACCCCGTGGCGCGCATCCAATATGAACAGGCGCGGGCTGGCCAAGGCCGCAGCGGCGGACAGATCGGCGCCGGGCGGGACGGTGGCCACCGCCCGGCTCAGCCCGTTGCCCCCTTGCGGCGGCGGGTGCGGCGGGGCGCGGCGGCGTCCGCTTCGCTGGCGGCAGCCGCATCGTCCTGGGCCAGGGCCGCCAGAAACATGCCCCGGACCTCAGCCACATGGCTGGTGATGGTCTTGGCGCGCCAGCCACTGGTGTCCACCGGCGGCAACACCGTCACCCGCACCTGCGCCGAGCGCATGACAAATTCATTCTTGGGCGCAACATCGGTGCTGTTGTGAATGACCACCGGCACAATCGGCACCCCGGCCTGCATCGCCAGATGAAATGCCCCCTTTTTGAACGCGCCCAGCTTTGGCGTCAGGGTGCGGGTGCCCTCTGGCGCGATACAGATGGATTTGCCGTCGTCGCGGATCGCATCGACCAGCGGCTGCATCGCCTTAATCGCGCTTTGCCCGTCGGCGCGGTCCACAAATACGGTGCCGCCCCATTCCATCAGCCGGCCCAGCACCGGAATATCCTTGATTTCCTTTTTGCCCACCGCACCAATGTCGCGCCGCACCAGCTTGGCCATCACCATCACATCGGCCTTGCTCTGGTGGTTGAACACAAAGACGCAGGGGCGGGCGGTCCACAGATTTTTCTCGCCCGTCACATCCAGGGTCACGCCAGTGATCGCGGTCGCGAAATCGCCGAACAGGCCGGTGGCAAAGTTGGCCGCCTCGCGCCGCGATCCGGTCAGCGCCCAGATCGGCAGGCCAGCGGCAAAGGCCCCGACCAGCGAGCCGGTGGCATAGATGGTGCGGGCATAATCCATCACGCCCGGCGCACCCCGGCTGGTAAAGCGTTCGGTCGGCCAGCCCCGCGCTGCCGCGATTTTGGCGAGCGCGGCATTGGGGTTCAGCACCCGGGGCAGGCCCACCCGTTCCAGCAGCAACAGGTCATCGTCGCTGTCGCTGTAAAAATAGCTGGCATCAAGATCACAGCCAAGTTCGGCCGCCAATTCCTCCGCCGCAATCACCTTGCCCTCGCCAAAGCACAGCGGGCGGATGATGCCGCCGGTGAAAATCCCGTCATCGCCCAGTTCATAGGCGCTGCATTTGACATGGGTGATGCCCAGATCGCGGGCGGTCGGGGCAATCTGGTAAATGGTGGCGGACGAGATGATCGCCACGCTGTGCCCCATCGCCTGATGCGCCGCGATCAGCGCCCGCGCCTCGGGATAGATTTTCCGCGCAATATGCTTGGCATATAATTCCTCGCCAAACTGGATGAAGCTGGCCTCATCCACCCCCTTCATAAAGCCCGCCGCCGCACTCATCAGCCCCGAAAAGCCGATATTGCCCAGGCTGTGCTGGGCCAGCACATTGGCGGTCTGGACAATTTCCTGCGCCGACATTTCCTGCCGGGTGAATTTTTCGCGCAGCATGGCGGTGGCGGAATAGCCCGCGATAATCGTGCCATCAAAATCGAACAAAGCGGCGATGTGCGGCCCGGATGGCCCGGCCATGATCGTGTCGATTAACGCGCTGCCTGCCGCCACCATATATCCCCATCACCAATTATCATTTTGGCGACTGTGGCAAACAATGGCGCCCTTGGCCAGCGCGATTAACCACCGCGCTTAGCGAGCGCGCTTGACCACCGCGCTTGGCGAGCGTGACTAGCCCGCCGCGGCCAATGCCGCCGCGCCGCGTGCCAAGTCGGACACCCGCGCGCAGTCCAGTGGCCCGGCTGGCACCACCCAGCTTCCTCCCACGCACAGCACCGCCGGATGGGCCAGCCACTCCGGCGCGGTGGCCAGGCTGATGCCGCCGGTGGGACAGAAACATATGTCGCCGAATGGCCCGGCCAGCGCCTTTAGCGCGGGCAGACCGCCCGCCGCCATCGCCGGGAAGAATTTGAACCGGTCAAGGCCCATATCCAGCCCGCGCATGATATCCCCCGCATTGGCGGTGCCGGGCAAAAAGGGAATGCCGCTGGCCAGCGCCGCCCGGCCCAGCGGGTCGGTCAGACCGGGCGAGACGATAAACTGGGCGCCCGCGCCCTCTGCCGCCGCCAGCATTTTGGGGTTCAGCACCGTGCCCGCGCCGACAATGGCCCCCGCCACGCCGCGCATCGCCCGGATGGCGTCCAGCGCCACCGGGGTGCGCAGCGTCACCTCCAGCACGGTGAGGCCGCCCGCCACCAGCGCCTCGGCCAGCGGCACCGCGTCCTCCAGCCGGTCGATCACAATCACCGGGATCACCGGGGCGGTCCGCATGATGCTATCGATGGTCCGGGTCATTGCTCTGCCTCCAAAATCGTCTGCTCCATCGCCGCCAGCATCGCCGACGCCCCGGCCTCGGCGGTGTCACACTGGTGGCGCAGCAGCGCAAACAATTCGCGGCCCAGCCCCAACGCGGGCGGCGGCGCGGCGGCAGGGGTGCGCGCGGCCCACTCGGCGCAGTCCACCAGCGCGGTCACCGTGCCGTCCACCGCGCAGATCC
>DAIUBZ010000148.1:0-5010 GCA_036846445.1 Sphingopyxis sp.
GCCAGCCGCGAACGGCGGATGACCGACAGCATCATCCTGAAACTGCTGGGGGCCAGCCGGCGGCAGATTTTGGCGGCCCAGACCATCGAATATCTCGCGCTGGCGCTGCTGCTTGCGGTGCTGGCGCTTGGCGTGGGGCTGGGCGCGGCGTGGCTGGTGGTGGTCCAATTGTTCGAGTTTCGCTTCGGCCCGGACCCGGTCGTCGTGGGCGCGGCGCTGCTGGGCGGCGCGGTCATCACCTTTGCAATCGGCATGGTCGGCAGCCTGCCAGTGCTGGCCGCCCGCCCGGCCGCCGCTTTGCGCAGCGGCTGACCAACGACGACCGGGCTGCTGGCCACAAAAAACCCCGCTGGATGATCGCCATCCAGCGGGGTTTTTTCATCAGCGGCGCGCGGACGATCAGCCCTCGCTATCACCCCCATCGCTTTCGGCCACCACCAGTTCGGCGGGCACCGGCGCCGGCGCAGCGGCCACCGCAGCGGCGGCCTCCACCGCAGCGGCAGCCCGGCGCATTGCTGCACGCAGCGCGGCATCGCGGCTGCTGGCGGCAATCCGCGCCCGGTTCATGCCCGCACCCGTGCCCGCCGGGATCAACCGCCCGACGATCACATTTTCCTTCAGCCCGATCAGATTGTCCACCTTGCCCTGCACCGATGCCTCGGTCAGCACCCGGGTGGTTTCCTGGAACGATGCGGCCGAGATGAAGCTGCGGGTCTGCAGGCTCGCCTTGGTAATCCCCAGCAAGACCGGACGCCCCTGAGCAGGAGTGCCATTTTTCGGCAGCTTGGCATTCACGTCCATCATCTCCAGCCCGTCGAGCTGTTCGCCGGGCAGCAAGGTGGTGTCGCCGCCATGGGTGATTTCCACCTTTTGCAGCATCTGGCGCACGATGGTCTCGATATGCTTGTCGTTGATCTTCACCCCTTGCAGGCGGTAAACCTCCTGAATCTCGGCGACCAGATATTCAGCCAGCGCCTCGATGCCCAGCACGTCCAATATCTCGTGCGGGTTGGGCGACCCGGCAATCAGGGCGTCGCCCCGCTTGACATAATCGCCTTCCTGCACCTGCAACGGCTTGGCCTTGGGGATCAGATATTCGACCGGCTCACCCTCTTCCGGCACAATCGCAATCTTGCGCTTCGCCTTGTAATCCTTGACGAATTCAATGCGGCCCGCAATTTTTGCGATGATCGACACATCCTTGGGAATGCGCGCTTCGAACAATTCCGCCACCCGGGGCAAACCACCGGTGATGTCGCGGGTTTTCGATGCTTCCCGGCTGATCCGCGCCAGCACGTCCCCGGCGGCGACGGTCGCCCCGTCCTCCACCGACAAGGTGGTGCCAGCGGCAATCAGATAGCGCGCCGCCTCGCCCGATGCCTCGTCCAGCAAGGTCAGGCGGGGCTGCAGATCTTCCTTCTTGCCCCGGCCGATCGCGCGGTTTTCCACCACCACCCGCTGGGCGATGCCAGTGGCGTCGTCCACCTGCTCGGTCAGCGTCTTGCCCTCGATGATGTCCTGATATTTCACCACCCCGGCTTTTTCAGTGATGATCGGCATGGTGAACGGATCCCATTCCGCCATCCGGTCACCCTTGGCCACCACTTGCCCCTCGGTCACCAGGATGTTGGCGCCATAGGGCAATTTGTGCGATTCCCGCTCGCGGCCCTGGGCATCGATCACCACCAGTTCGCCGGACCGCGACAGCGCCAGGCGCCGATCCCGCTGGTCGATGATGGTCGACAGGTCGCGGTAGGCAACGGTGCCGTCCGACGACGAGGCCAGGTTCGACTGTTCATTCACCTGCGCCGCACCGCCGATGTGGAACGTCCGCATCGTCAGCTGGGTGCCCGGTTCGCCAATCGACTGGGCGGCGATCACGCCCACCGCTTCGCCGATGTTCACCGGCGTGCCGCGCGCCAGATCGCGGCCATAGCATTTGGCGCACACCCCCAGCTTGGTTTCGCACACCAGCGGCGAACGGATTTTCAGCGACTGAACCTCCAGCGCCTCAATCTGCGCGACCATGCCCTCATCCAGCAGAGTGCCGGTGGGGAACAGCAGCTTGCCATCCTTGTCCAGCACATCTTCAGCGGTGGTGCGGCCCAGCACCCGCTCGCCCAGCGAGGCAATCACGCTGCCACCCTGAAGGATCGCGCGCATTTCCAGCGCCCGTTCGGTGCCGCAATCTTCCTCGATCACCACACAGTCCTGGCTCACGTCCACCAGCCGGCGGGTCAGATAGCCGCTGTTGGCGGTTTTCAGCGCCGTGTCGGCCAGCCCCTTGCGGGCGCCGTGGGTGGAGTTGAAATACTCCAATACCGTCAGCCCCTCCTTGAAGTTGGAGATAATCGGCGTTTCGATAATCTCGCCCGACGGCTTGGCCATCAGCCCGCGCATCCCGGCCAATTGCTTCATCTGGGCCGGGCTGCCGCGCGCGCCGCTGTGTGCCATCATATACACGCTGTTCACCGGGCCAAGCCGGCCGTCGGCGTCGCGGGTGGTGGCGCGAATTTCGTCCATCATCGCCGCGGCCACCTTGTCACCGCACTTGGACCATTCGTCGATGGCCTTGTTGTATTTTTCCTGATGGGTGATCAGCCCGTCCTGATATTGCTGTTCGAAATCCTTGATCTGCAATTTGGTCTCTTCAACCATCGCCTCTTTGGACGCCGGGATGATCATGTCATCCTTGCCAAAGCTGATGCCGGCCTGGAACGCGTGGCGGAAGCCCAGTGCCATGATCGCATCGGCGAACAGCACCGTGTCCTTCTGCCCGGTGTGGCGATACACCTGGTCAATCACGGCCTCAATCTCACGCTTGGTCAGCAACCGGTTCACCAGCTCGAACGGCACGGTGTGCGATTGCGGCAGGCATTCGGCGATCAGCATCCGCCCCGGGGTGGTTTCCACCCGCTTGGTATATTGGCGGCCAGCTTCGTCGGTTTGCGGCACCCGCGTCTTGATCTTGCTGTGCAGCGTGACCGATTTGGTGAACAGCGCGTGGTGGACCTCGGCCATGTCGGCCAGCATCATGCCCTCGCCCTGCTCGCCCTCACGCTCCATCGACAGATAATAGAGGCCCAGCACCATATCCTGCGACGGCACGATGATCGGCTTGCCGCTCGACGGCGACAATATGTTGTTGGTGGACATCATCAGGACGCGCGCTTCCAACTGCGCCTCCAGGCTCAGCGGCACATGGACCGCCATCTGGTCGCCATCGAAATCCGCGTTGAACGCCGCGCACACCAGCGGGTGAAGCTGGATCGCCTTGCCCTCGATCAACACCGGCTCGAACGCCTGAATGCCCAGCCGGTGGAGCGTGGGTGCCCGGTTCAGCATCACCGGATGCTCGCGGATCACCTCGTCCAAAATGTCCCAGACTTCCTTGCGCTCTTTCTCCACCCATTTCTTGGCCTGTTTCAGGGTCATCGACAGACCCTTGGCGTCCAGCCGCGCGTAAATGAACGGCTTGAACAGCTCCAGCGCCATTTTCTTGGGCAGGCCGCACTGGTGCAGTTTCAGCTCCGGCCCGGTCACGATCACGCTGCGGCCCGAATAATCGACCCGCTTGCCCAGCAGATTCTGGCGGAACCGGCCCTGCTTGCCCTTCAGCATGTCGGACAGCGATTTCAGCGGCCGTTTGTTGGTGCCGGTGATGGTCCGCCCGCGGCGGCCATTGTCGAACAGCGCATCGACCGCTTCCTGCAACATCCGCTTTTCATTGCGCACGATGATGTCGGGGGCGCGCAATTCCATCAGACGCTTCAACCGGTTGTTGCGGTTGATGACCCGGCGGTACAGATCATTCAAATCCGACGTCGCAAAGCGCCCACCATCCAGCGGCACCAGCGGGCGCAATTCGGGCGGAATCACCGGGATGACCGTCATGATCATCCATTCCGGGCGGTTGCCGGATTCGATGAAGCTTTCGACGACCTTCAGCCGCTTGATGATCTTCTTCGGCTTCAGCTCCGACTTGGTCTCGGCCAATTCCTTGAACAGCTCCACCCGCTCGGATTCCAGGTCGAGCTGCTCCAGCAGCACCCGGATCGCCTCGGCGCCGATGCCGGCCGAAAAGGCGTCCTCGCCATATTCGTCCTGCGCGTCCAGCAGCTCATCCTCGGTCAGCAGCTGCATTTTTTCGAGCGGCGTCAGCCCGGGCTCCAGCACGATATAGGCCTCGAAATACAAGACCCGCTCCAATTGCTTGAGCTGCATATCGAGCAGCAGGCCGATACGGCTCGGCAGCGATTTCAGGAACCAGATGTGCGCGACCGGCGCGGCCAGTTCAATATGGCCCATCCGCTCGCGCCGCACCTTGGTGACTGTCACCTCAACGCCGCATTTTTCGCAGACAATGCCCTTATATTTCATGCGCTTATATTTGCCGCACAGGCATTCATAATCCTTGATCGGGCCAAAGATCCGGGCACAGAACAGCCCGTCACGCTCTGGCTTGAACGTCCGGTAATTGATCGTTTCCGGCTTTTTGATCTCGCCATAGGACCATGACCGGATCCGTTCCGGGCTGGCGATGCCGATTTTGATGAGGTCAAATGTCTCCGGCTTGACGGTCGGATTCATGAAGTTGGTCAGCTGGTTCATAAAATCGCTTGCTCCATTGTCCCCGGCGTGCGGCGGGCGGGCCGCGCCGCCGGGGTGTATCGTGGCAATAGGGGGCTTATTCAGCGGCCTGTGGCAGGGCGTCCGGGGCATCATCCTCATCGGCATGCGATGACAATTCGATGTTCAGGCCCAGCGAACGCATTTCCTTGACCAACACGTTGAAGCTTTCCGGAATGCCAGCTTCGAAACTGTCATCGCCCTTCACAATCGCTTCATAGACTTTGGTCCGGCCGATCACATCGTCCGACTTCACGGTCAGGATTTCCTGCAACGTATAGGCCGCGCCATAAGCTTGCAGCGCCCACACCTCCATTTCGCCGAACCGCTGGCCGCCGAACTGCGCCTTGCCGCCCAGCGGCTGCTGGGTGACCAGGCTGT
>DAIUBZ010000149.1:0-4983 GCA_036846445.1 Sphingopyxis sp.
CGCGCGTCACCCCGCCCTCGACCGATTCCAGCATCCAGTCGCCGCGCCCCGGCTGCATCAGCTTCAACGCCGCCGCAACCGGCGTGTCCGTGTCGGCGGGTTGGTGCAGCCAAATCGCGCCCGCGCGCCCCGCCGCCAATTCGGCAATCGCGGCGTCAACCCCCTTGGCCGCCATGGCGGATCAGCCGCCGGGCTGGGCAGCGGTGCCGGACAATTCGGCCCGCAACTGGTCGATCAGCGCCTGATTGATCCGCACCCCCACGCGCTGGCGGGCGTCGGCGGTCATCTGGTCCACCAACTCACCCCCCATGGCGGATGCCAGCGGCGCGGCGATGGCGGCGGTTTGCGGCACGGGGATCGCGTTGCTGGCTGGCCGGTCGGTTTCATCCAGCGACACCACCAGCCAGCCCCGGTTGCCGGGCATTTCCAGCGTCTTGACACTGCCCTTGGCCATGGAAAACAACAATGCCACCTCGGGCGGCAGGCGGCCCTGCTCACGGGTCAATTCGCCCCTTGTGCCGCCAATCTGCTGAACCGTGCCCAGCGCTGGCCCGGCGGCAGCCGCTGCGGCGGTCGCCAGCGATTTTTTCGCCTCCGCATCCTTGGCAATCGCCCGCGCCTTGTCGCGCGCCGCCCGGTGCCCCTCGCTCAGCCGCCAGTCCGCCGCCAGATCGGCGCGGATTTCGGCCAGCGGCGGCGGCGCGGCGGCCATGATCTGCTTGGTTTCAACCACCGCAAAACTGTCATTTTCAGCTAGCGTCACCAATTGCGTCTCGCCGCCCTCCAGCGCCTGGAACCCGGCGGTCAGGATCGGCGCGGCATTGGCGGGCAGGGCGAAGGCCGGCTGGCGGCGCGCCCGCCCATCAGTGGCCAGCGCCGGGGTTTCCGCGATGGTCAGCTTGTGATCGCCCGCCACCTCGTCCAGCCCCACCCCATCGTTCAGCGCGTCCTGAATGGCATTGAATTTGGTTTGCAATGCCTCCTCGCGCTTGCGCTCAGCCAATTGCTGACGGATTTGGGGGGTGGCCTGCGCCAATGTCAGCGCCGGCTGCACCGTGATGCTGTCCAGCACCAGCACCGCCCAGCCCAGATCCTGTTTCACGGGTCCGATCAGCGCGCCGCGCGCCGCGCCAAAGCCCTCGGCTGCGACGGCATCGCCCGCCTCGGCCGCGAATTCGGCGCGGGGCAGCGACTGGGTAAAGGCGGTGGCCAGACCAGCCGCCCGGGCCGCGGCATCCAGGCTGGTGCCGCCGCGCACCGCCTCGGCAATCCGGCGGGCTACGGCCTGATCCGGGGCGATGACGCGGTTGAACCGGCGGCTTTCGCTGGCCGCGAACCGCGCCGCATTGTCCTTGTAAATCTGAGCGATTTCGGCTGCCGTCGGCTCCGGCGCGGCAACGCCAGCGCGATCGAACGTGGCATAGCGCAGCACCCGCTGTTCCGGCAGGCTGAACCGCGCGCGATTCTGGCTCAGATGCGCGGCCAGCACCGCTTCGGTGGGCGCGGCGGTTGGGGCCAGCGGGGCGGCGGCAACAAAGACCGCCGAACCCCGGCGCCGTTCGAGCAGCAGCGCGGTATAGGGTAGCGCCAGCGCCGGGGCGATGCCGGGCAGGATCGCCACCGGACGCTCAATATGGTCGCGCAGCAACTGGCGGACGATGTCGGCGCGCACCTGCCGGTCGCTCAACCCCTCGCGCTGCAAAAACTCGTCATACAGCCGCTGCTCAAACTTGCCCGAAGCGCCGGAAAAAATCGGCAATTCGGCAATTTTAGCGTCCACCAGCCGCTTGCTGGGGGCAAAGCCCATTTCGGCGGCATATTGCCGGAATGCCGCGCCGTCGATCAGGCTGTTCAGCGCATTGTCCAGCGCGCCCTGTTCGACGTATTCGGCCATGGTCAGCCCCGGCTGCTGCGCTTGTGCGGCGGCATAGGCGCGGCGGACCAGCTCGCGCACTTCGCCCACGCCAATTTCCTCGTCCCCCACGCTGGCGGCACTGCCCGCACCGCCGCCGCCCAGCCCGCCGGTGCCGCTCATGTCGGCGGTCACAAACGCCACCGCAATCAGCGCCAACAGCAAAAAGGCCGCGACCCGCCCAAAGGTTGAGGCAAAAAAGCTGCGAAATCCGGTAATCATCGGCGGAATATCCTGTCAGCGCGGCGCGGATGGTGGCCATTTGGCGGCCCGCGCCCGAAAATGTCGCCGAGCTTTAGGCGCAGCGGCCCCTTGCTTCAAGGGTTGTTGCAGCGGGCCTTGTCAGCGGGGCGCGCCATCGCCTAAACCCGGCTCGCAGCAGGGAGACGGGGGCAATGGCGCGGCAACGCAAATGGATCGTCGGCAATTGGAAAATGAACGGACTGGCCGCCGATCTGGTCGAGGCGCGGGCGATCGCCGCAGCGGCTGCGGGCGCGGCGGCTGATATTGCGCTGTGCCCGCCCGCCACGCTGGTGATGGCGATGGCGTCGGCGTGTCCGGGCCTGACGCTGGGCGGACAGGATTGCCACGCCAGCGCCTCGGGGGCCTATACCGGCAGTATCTCAGCCCCGATGCTGGCCGACGCCGGGGCGCGGCTGGTGATCACCGGCCACAGCGAGCGGCGGCATGGGCTGGGAGAGACGAGCGGCGAGGTGGCGGCCAAGGCGGCGGCGGCACTGGCCGCCGGACTGATGCCGATCATCTGTGTCGGCGAGGCGGGCGACGGAACCGACCGGGCCGCGTGCGAGGCGGAGGTGGCGGTGCAGCTGGCCGCTTCGCTGCCGCCGGGGGCGGACCCGCTCGCCATTGCCGTCGCTTATGAACCGGTGTGGGCGATTGGCACCGGCAAAACCCCGACCACCGGCCAAATTGCGGCGATGCACGCCCGGCTGCGGCAGGTGCTGACCGATCATTACGGCGCTGCCGCTGCCGACATTGCGATTCTATATGGCGGGTCAGTAACGGGGGCCAATGCCGGGCAATTGCTGAGTGCGGGCGATGTCGATGGCGCGCTGGTTGGCGGGGCCAGCCTGACCGCCGAAAAATTGCTGGCCATCGTCGCGGCGGTGGCGGCTGGCCCGGCTTGATTGACCGGCCAATCCCGCCTATGTGCCGGGGCTGTCGGGCCAAGCGGCCAGCCCAGCCGGGCGACAGCATAGCAATCACAGGACCACAGCGACGCCATGACCTTGTTCAATTTTCTGCTCATCATTCAGGCGCTGATTGCCGCGATCATGATCGGGGTCATTTTGATGCAGCGGTCGGAAGGCGGCGGGCTGGGCATGGGCGGCAGCCCGGCGGGCATGTTGTCGGCGCGCGGGGCGGCGGATTTTCTGACCCGGTCCACGGCTGTGCTGGCGACCTTGTTCGTGGCCCTGTCGATTGTGCTGGCGGCGATGGCGGCAACCCGGGGCGGCACCGCCAAAATCGACACATCGTTGGTAAAGGGCGCCCCGGCGGCACCGTCCAGCCTGACCAGCGAAGCGCCGGCTGCGCCCGCCGCCGGCCCCGCCCCCCAGGCCGGGGTGCCGCTTGACGGCGATCCGCTGGCCGCTGGTGCGCAGGCGATTGCCGGCGACGCGGAGCCGGGGGCAGCCCAAAAATCGGTACCGCTGGATTAAGCCGAACCGGCTGCGCGCACCCGCGCCGCGACTATTTTTCGCCCGGCGATGAGTCGGCGGCTTGCCATGCCAGCCCCACAGCGATTAGGCCTTATCTCCCATGACGCGGTTCATTTTCATCACCGGCGGCGTGGTCTCTTCGCTGGGCAAGGGGCTGATGGCGGCCTCGCTGGCGGCGCTGTTGCAGGCGCGGGGCTTTCGGGTCCGTATCCGCAAGTTCGATCCCTATCTGAACGTCGATCCCGGCACCATGTCGCCCTATCAGCATGGCGAGGTCTATGTCACCGATGATGGGGCCGAGACTGATCTGGACCTTGGCCATTATGAACGCTTTACCGGCGTGTCGGCCCGCCAGTCCGACAATGTGACATCGGGGCGGATTTACCGCGACATCATCGCCAGTGAGCGGCGCGGCGATTATCTGGGCGCAACCGTCCAGGTGATTCCCCACGTCACCGACGCGATCAAGGCCTTTGCCCAGGCGGAGACCGACGGGCTGGATTTCCTGTTGTGCGAGGTGGGCGGCACGGTCGGCGACATCGAATCGCTGCCGTTCATCGAGGCGATCCGCCAGCTGCGAAACGAATTGGGCCGCGAGCGGACGCTGAGCGTTCATGTCACGCTGGTGCCTTATATTGCCGCTGCGGGTGAGCTGAAAACCAAGCCGACCCAGCACAGCGTGCGCGAGCTGACCAGCATGGGCATTCAGCCCGACATCCTGCTGTGCCGGTGCGAAAAGCCGCTGCCCGACAGTGATCGTGCGAAAATTGCGCAATTTTGCAATGTCCGCAAGGAAGCGGTGATCCCGGCGCTGGATGCCGAGAGTATTTACGCGGTGCCGGTGCAATATCATCTGGAGGGGCTGGATGCCGAGGTGCTGCGCGCCTTTGGCGTCGACAACGCGCCAGAGCCGGATTTGTCGGCGTGGATCGACATCATGGACCGCAAGCACAATCCGGAGGGCGAAGTCACCATCGGGGTGGTCGGCAAATATGTCGCGCTGCCCGATGCCTATAAATCGCTCAGTGAGGCGCTTGCCCACGGCGGGCTGGCCAATCGGGTGAGGGTGAATATCCGCTGGCTGGACGCGGAAATGTTCGAGGGCGGTGAGGATCTGGCGGCCCGGTTGGAGCCACTGCACGGCATTTTGGTGCCCGGTGGCTTTGGTGAGCGCGGTTCGGAGGGCAAAATTGCCAGTGTGCGCTTTGCCCGCGAAAACCGGGTGCCCTTTTTCGGCATTTGTCTGGGTATGCAAATGGCGTGCATCGAGGCCGCGCGCAGCACCAGCGGCATTGCGGCGGCATCAAGCACCGAATTTGGCCCGACCAGCGAGCCGGTCGTGGGGCTGATTACCGAATGGATGGGGGCGGCCGGGCTGGAAACGCGCGG
>DAIUBZ010000150.1:0-4968 GCA_036846445.1 Sphingopyxis sp.
CCCCTCCGCTTCGCTGCGGGAGTTTCATTTGTGGTTTGTCCCCCGGACAAACCCCAAATGAAACTGGTGCCCGGGGACGGGTTCGAACCGCCGACACTGCGATTTTCAGTCGCATGCTCTACCAACTGAGCTACCCGGGCACCGGAAGCGCGGCTATAGGCAGGCACCTTGGCCCTGTCCAGCGCCTTTGTGACCGGCAAATGTCATCCCTCATCATGGCCATCACTGGCCGGTGGCTCGCCGACCACGGGCAGGCGATAATCCTCGCCAAACCAGCGGAGCAGGTCACGGTCGCGGCAGCCCCGGCTGCAAAATGGCGCAAATTCCGCCACCCTGGGCTTGCCGCACATCGGGCAAGCCGGGGGGCTGCGCGGCACATCATTGGGCATGGCCCGCTCCTTCCAGATGATCGGCGCGCACCAGCGCCGCGCGCCGACCCGCCGCGCGCTCCACCTCAGCCACCAGCGCCGGGCGCGCCGCCAACCAGGCGATCACCGCGCCCCGCGCCGCCAGTGTCAATGGTCCCGTCCCGGCGGTGCGTGCCGCCAGCCTGAGCAGCGCCAGCGCGTCGCTTTCCGTGCGCGCAAATTGCATCCGCTCAACCAGCGACGGGCGGGTGCGCGGACGGATCAGTTGCAAAAACCCAAAGCCGTTGACCGCCGTGCGCTCGAACGGCCCGGCCCCCGCCGCCGCCAGCGCCGCATCCAGCGCCGCCGCCACTTCGCCCCGCGCCGATCGGCCCGCCAGCGTGGGAAAATCAATGCCAATCGACCCGGCCAGCCCCAAAGCACCAATCGCCCAGCCCGCCGCATCGGCTGCGGCCAGCGCCAGCGGCTCGGCGGCCAGATCGCCGTCCACGTCGATCAACAGCATCGCCGGGGTGGCATGGACCGCCAGCGCCCCGCCGGGAAAGGCCAGATGGCCGGTGCGGGCGGCATCCAGCAATTCGCTCCACCCCGCCGCCTCCAGCTCGTCCGGGGCGCGGTGGTCCGCGCAGGCCAGCACCTCACGCACCGCCGCGCCGCCCTCCGCCAGTTGCGCGGCCAGATCCGGGGCCGGGTTCAGCGCCGCGCCCGCCCCCGCCAGCCGCGCGCGCGGCGGCTTCACCCGCCCCGCCTCGGCCAGCGCCATGCGGGTGATTTCGACGGTCAGCGGGGCTCCTTCGCTCAGCCCGGTCGGCGGCGGGCTGAGCCACACCGGCGCGCCGCACTCCAGGACCGCCGCCGCCTGCCGCCGCGCCCGGTCGGCGGCACCCAGCCGGGCGCGATGCACCGCGCCCAGCCGCACCGGATCACTGGCGCGCTGGGTGATGGTGGCCGCAATCCGCCCGCCGACCAGCCGCACCGCGCGCGTCTCACCAATGCCCCGCTCCACCAGCCATTCGCCGCCGGGATGGCGCGCGGATTCAGCCACTGCGGCTCACGATTCCCGCCGCCGCCAACAGCAGCGCCGCCTCATAAAGCGGCAGGCCAACCACGCCGCTATAGCTGCCACTCAGCGCGCGAACAAAGGCCGCCGCCCGGCCCTGCAGCGCATAGCCGCCAGCCTTGCCCACCCCTTCGTCCAGCGCCGCATAAGCCGCGATTTCGTCGGCGTGCAGGCGTTTGAAGGTGATAATGCTCTCGCTCACCCGCTGGCGCAGCTTGCCTGAGGTGTCCACCACCGCGATGGCGGTGAACACCCGGTGGCGGCGGCCCGACAACAGCCCAAGGCACGCGGCAACCTCAGCCGCATCCGCCGCGCGGGGCAAAATCCGCCGCCCGGCGGCCACCACCGTGTCCCCGGCCAGCACCACCTCACCCAGCGCGCGCGGGACCGCCGCCGCCTTTTCCGCCGCCATGCGCTGGGCATAGGCGCGGGGCAATTCGCCGCGGCGCGGGGTTTCGTCGATATCAGGGGCAGCGATGCGCGCTGGCACCAGGCCGATTTGCGCCAGCAATGACCGGCGGCGCGGCGAGGAGGACGCCAGCACCAGCGCCGGTGCGTCGGCGGTCATTTGAAGCGATAGGTAATCCGACCCTTGGTCAGATCATAGGGGGTCAGTTCGACCAGAACCTCGTCCCCCACCAGCACCCGGATACGGTTTTTGCGCATTTTCCCCGCCGTATGCCCCAATATTTCATGGTCATTTTCAAGTTTGACCCGAAACATTGCATTCGGCAGCAGCTCGACCACCTGGCCGCGCATTTCCAATAATTCTTCTTTTGCCATCTAGCCCGATATGCCCATGTAAACCAATGATGGGCGCGCATAGCCGCAATTGCGGCGAAAGGGAAGCGCCCAGCCGCCACCGCCCCGGCGCGCGGTCAAATCCCGAACAGCCGGGCCAGCGATTTTTCCAGCATCACCAATTGCCAGATCAGGCGGCCATGGTCGCGCCGTCCCGACTGGTGCGCGGCGACGATCCGGTCGATTTCGGCCATGTCGAACCAATCGCAGCGGCCCAGCGTCGCCGACGTGCCCAGCGCCCGCGCCGCATCCGCCAGCGGCCCGCGAAACCAGTCGCCAATCGGGGTCACAAAGCCCATTTTCTGGCGGTATAAAATGTCACGCGGCAAATGCCGCTCCATCGCGCGTTTCAGGATCGCCTTGCCGGTGCGCCCGCGCACCCGCATCTTCGCGGGCAGGCTGGCGGCAAATTCGACCAGCCGATAATCCAGCAGCGGCTCGCGTGCCTCCAGGCTGACGGCCATGCTCATCCGGTCGGTTTTGGTCAAAATATCGCCGGGCAGCCAATGCTGGATGTCGGCATATTGGGCGCGGTCCAGCGGCTCGCGCGCCGGGGCATCGGCCATCGCCTGCCAATAGCGCGCCTCGGCGACATGGTCGCCGAGCGCGCGGGCGGCGGCATCGTTGAACAGCCGCGCCCGGGCATCGGGCGCGGTGATGCCGACGCTCAGCGCATAAGCCTCGGCCCCCGATGCCGCCAGCGCGCCCAGCGTGGCCTTGGCCCGGAGCGGGCGGGGCGCCCAGTCCAGCTTGGGCCACGCCCGGGCCAGCGGCCCCAGCACCGCCCGGCGCAGCGGCACCGGCAACAGCCCGCGCAGCCGTTCCTCATGATGCTGAAACACCAGCCGCCGATAGCCGGCAAAGGCCTCATCCGCGCCATCGCCCGACAGCGCGACCGTCACCTCCTCGCGCGCCAGTTCGCACACCCGATACATCGGCAGCGCGCTGGCATCGGCGAACGGCTCGTCAAAATGGTCGGCAATCGTGTCGATCAGGGCAAAATCATCCGCCGCCACCACCCGTTCGCGGTGGTCGGTGGCAAAGCGCGCCGCCACGGTGCGGGCATAGCTGCGTTCATCCAGCGCGGCGGTGTCAAAGCCGATGGAACAGGTTTTCACCGCGCTGCGGCTGGCCCCGGCCATCAGTGCGACCACCGCGCTGCTGTCCACCCCGCCCGACAGAAACGCCCCCAGCGGCACGTCGGCGACCATCCGGTCGGTCACCGCCACTTTCATCAACTGGGCCAGATGTTCGGCGCAATCGGCCTCGCTGGCCTTGATCCGGCGCGAGAAATCGGCCTGCCACCACCGCTGGGGCGCGCTGGCCTTGCCGGGTTCGATCAGCCAATAATGGCCGGCGGGCAATTTTTCGACCCCGGCGACCAATGATGTGTCGTCGGGCACATAGCCAAAGGCCAGATAATCATCGACCGCCCGCACATCGGCGGTGCGGCGCAGCAGCGGGTGGCGCAGCAGCCCCTTCAGCTCCGAGGCAAAGGCCAGCGAGCCATCCGCCAGCCGCGCCATCACCAGCGGTTTCACCCCCAGCCGGTCGCGGGCCAGAAACAGACATCCCCGCGCGCGATCATACAGGGCAAAGGCAAACATGCCGTTCAGCCGGGGCAGGCAAGCGGTGCCCCATTGCCGCCACGCCGCAATGATGACCTCGGTATCGCCCTGCGTGCGAAACTGATGGCCATGGCCCTCCAGCTCGGCGCGCAATTCGCGGAAATTGTAAATCTCGCCGTTGAAGCTGATGGTGATGCGTTCATCGTCGCTGGCCATCGGCTGCGGGCTGCCCGCCACATCGACAATCGCCAGCCGCAAATGGCCCAGCCCCACGCCGGGCGCGGTCCACACCCCGCTGCCGTCCGGGCCGCGATGGCCCATCGGGGCCAGCATCGCCCGCACCCGGGCCGGATCAACCGGCTTGGCCACGTCCAGATGAAAGATTCCGGCTATCCCGCACATCGCCCTGCCCTTAGCGGTTTTTCAGCACGGCGTCTGATATTTGTGCCGCACCGCCCGCCGCATCCAGATAGGCGGCAATGGCGGCGCGGGCGCGGGTGCCATCGGCGCTGGACACCAGCACCGCCGCCGCGCGGGGATCGCCGCCCAGCAGCCGGGCGCGCATCGCCGCCAGCTTCGCCCATTTGGGATCGGTCACCAATTGGCCATCGACAATATACCAGATCGCCACATCGCGCAGCACCGCCCCGCGGTGGAACAAGCGGTCCACGGGCACCCCGGCGACCGCGGGTTGGCGGCTGGCCCAGGTCCAGGTGCCGTCGGGGTCCGCCGCGCCCTGGCCAAAGCCGATCAGCTCGCGCCCCTCGGCCTGGTGGGTGAAGGCGGCGATGGCCACATCGACCGCCGCGCCATTTTGCGCGGTAAAGCGCCGCTGGACAAATTGGTCGGCGCCGTCGAACCGCGCCTTCCACACCGGCGACGGGGTGCCGCCCATCACCCAGCCCGGCGGCGTGGGCGGCATGATCGCGGCGGGCAATTCCCCCTGCCGCTGGCCCACCGCCCGGTCCCAGCCCGGCCCGGCCAGCAGCGCCGCCAGCGCCAGCAGCCCGGCCAGCGGCAAGGCGGTCGCTGGGCCAGCCCGGCGGGCCAGCAGCGGCGCAATCGCAATCGGCGGGTCGGCGGGGGGCCGGTCGAACCAGCGCCACGCCGCCGCCATCACCGCAATCATCACCGCGCCAAAAAAGACCCAGCCATAGACCAGATGGTCAAA
>DAIUBZ010000151.1:0-4932 GCA_036846445.1 Sphingopyxis sp.
TAACATCCGCCCGCGCATTTGGGATCGTCGGTAAACCAAACGATTCGCATCAGTTGGCCACCCTCGTCCGTGCGCGGATCGGTGGTGATCGACGCCACCCGGCCCGCGCGCGGCGCATTCAGCGTGGTTTGCACCCGGCCAAAGGCATCGGATAGCGTTGCCACCGGCTGTCCCGCCACCACATCCTCGTTCAGCCCGACCAGCAGCCGCGCCCACCCGCCATGGGGGCTGCGCACCGCTGCGCCGTCATTGGCCACGAAAGGGGTGATGGTCGGCGGGGTGGTCTGACTGGGCGCGATCATGCCCCGATCCGCCATCACCCGCAAAATGCCGTGCAGCGCCAGGTCATTCAGCGCCGCATCGAACCGTTCGGGATGGCCCAGCTCCACGGTAATCGCGGGCACCCCCGCCCGGTTCATCTCGGTCTCAACCGTGCCAGGCTCGCCCGGATCCAGCCGGATAATTTGCGGCGACACCAGCGCTGCCAGCCGCGCCGCGACGGGCGATCCGGCGAAAATATAATAGCTATAGGCGGTGCCGCGCGACTGGGTGTGCAAATCAATCACCACATCGGCATTGGGCCGCATCAGCCCGTGCCACAGCCGATGCGCGTAACGCTCGCCCAGCGATGCCGCCGGGCCATCACGCCCCGGCATCAGCCGGTTCATATTGTCGCCCGCATTGCCGCCGCGCGGAGTGAAATTGCGCGTGCTGGCGTTGAGGCCCGGGGTGTTCAGCCCCGGCACAATCGTCACCGTGCCGCTGATGCTGGCGGGATCAAGCATGGGCCCGAGCCGCTGCGCCACGTCCATCCCGTTCATCTCGTCGCCGTGAATGCCCGCCGTTACCAGCAATTTCGGCCCGGGTCTTGCCCCGCGCACCACCACCACCGGCACAAGCCACGCCTGACCCAGCGCGCTGTCGCTGGCGCGGAACCAGAACCGATGGGTCTGGCCAACCGCCAATGTGTCCACATTGACCGCGCGGACCACCGGCACGCCGTCCAGCCGGTCGGTGGCGGGCGCAGGCGCAGGGACAGCAGCCACCCGGGCCGCCGGCTTGGCCGCGACCGGCCATGGTCCCGCCACCAATACCGCCAGCCAAACCCATCCCAATCGCGCCATGTTGACCGCCCCGCACTGTTGCCGATGGACTTAGTCATAGGCCGCCGGCCCCACTTGGCAATGCGGGATTTGCCTCAGGCGGCCTTGCCGTGGGTCACGTCCATGCTGACACTGTGGCCGGCTTCGATCGCTGCTGCCTTGGCCTCGACCAGCTTGACGATATGGCCGATCATGTCGGCATCGTCGACATGGTGGTCGGTCACGCCAGACAGATAGACCATATGTTTGCCGTTGCCGCCGCCGGTAATGCCGATATCAGTCTCGCGCGCCTCACCCGGGCCATTGACCACACAGCCCAGCACCGACAGCGACATCGGCGTCTTGATGTGGCTCAGCGCTTCCTCCAGCGCTTGCACCGTGCGAATCACGTCAAATCCCTGGCGCGCGCAACTGGGGCAGGACACGACCCGAACCCCGCGCGTGCGCAGGCCCAGCGCCTTCAAGATCTCATAGCCAACCCGGACTTCCTCCTCCGGCTCGGCTGACAGGCTGACCCGGATCGTATCGCCAACCCCGGCCCACAGCAGATTGCCGATGCCGAGCGCACTTTTCACCGTCCCGCCGATCAGACCACCCGCCTCGGTTATCCCCAGGTGCAGCGGGCAGTCCACCGCCTCAGCCAACTGCGAATAGGCCGCCACCGCCAGAAACACGTCCGATGCCTTTACCGCCACCTTATATTGGTGAAAATCGTGATCCTGCAGCAATTTGATATGATCGAGCGCACTTTCCACCAGCGCCTCCGGGCACGGCTCGCCATATTTTTCCAGCAAGTCCCGTTCCAGCGAACCGGCGTTCACCCCGATGCGGATCGCGCAGCCATTGGCCTTTGCCGCCCGGACCACCTCGGCCACCCGGTCGCTGCTGCCAATGTTGCCGGGGTTGATCCGCAGGCACGCCGCCCCCGCGTCCGCCGCCTCCAACGCGCGTTTGTAATGAAAATGAATGTCAGCCACCAGCGGTACCCGCGCCGCCCGAACAATTTTGGCCAGCGCCGCGGTCGATTCGACATCGGGGCACGACACCCGGATGATATCGGCTCCCGCCTCCTCACAGCGGCGGATTTGGTCCAGCGTCCCGCTCGCATCGCTGGTCAACGTGTTGGTCATGGTCTGCACAGTGATCGGAGCGCCGCCGCCGACCGGCACCGCGCCCACCATGATCTGACGCGATTGCCGCCGGTGAATGTCGCGCCATGGCCGCAATCCGGGATTTAACTCACTCACCCGCCGTCTCCATCAGGGCTAGCGCCACCGCGCCGCCTGTTGCCAAACCGCCACAGTGTTGCAGAAATTTGACCGCGCGGCCATTTTCTGGTTGTGCGCCGCAGCATTTCCGGGTGGATATACGCGGTTCGAACCGAGTCCACAAGCAACAGAAGACCCGGCCACCCGAAACAGGAGGAGCGGATGTTTACCCCAGGCGCTCTCAAAAGGAAAATTTCATGACCCACAAAAACACTGCTTTGCTGGCGGCCATGCTGGCTGCCGCCGCTTCGGCCCCGGCGATGGCGCAGGATAGCGAAGAGGCAAGCCCGGCAATCACCGTGTCCGGCGGCGTGACCGCGGTTTCGGATTATCGGTTTCGCGGGGTCAGCCTGTCGAACAACAAGGTGGCGATTCAGCCGACCATCACCGTCACCCATGAAAGCGGCTTTTATGTCGGCGCATGGGCGTCCAACCTGTCCGACACCCCGACCTATGGCGAAGTTGAGGTCGATCTTTATGCTGGTTTCGGCACCGAAGTCGCCCCCGGCACCTCGGTTGACATCAGCCTGATCTATTATGCCTATCCCGATGGCGTGGCGGCGGCTGGTCCCGCCGATTATTTCGAAACCATCGGCAAAGTGTCACAGGATATCGGCCCGGTGTCGATCACCGGCACCGTCGGCTATAGCTGGAGCCAGGCATCGTTGGGCGATGCCGACAATCTTTATCTGAACCTGGGCTTTGCCGCTGGCATCCCTGAAACCCCGGTCACGCTGGTCGGCTCGATTGGCTACACCGACGGCGCGCTGGGCGCTCTGGCTCCCGGCGGCAACTATGTCGATTGGCAAGTTGGTGCGGACGTGGCCTATGGCCCCGCCACCTTTGGCATTCGCTATGTCGACACCGACATTCCGCGCAGCGGGATCGCGGCGGTTGATGCGCTGTATGACAGCAAGGTGATTTTCTCGCTGGGCTTTTCCTTCTAACCAAAACGGAACGCTGGGGCGGCATCCATTGCGGGTGTCGCCCCCGCTTGACAGGCATGGCGCAGCGCTTCAGGCTCCCCGATCAGGGAGAGCTTTGCACCATGGCCGATGCCGCAATCGCAGATCATGGCGGGCAGCCGTCCGCCCCGCCCCAGACCGCCGCCAAGGAACGGAGCGCCGGGGTGAAACTGGTGATCGCAGCGGCCATTGCCACTGCGCTGATGATCCCGTTGCTGATGGTTTACGGGCTGGTATGGGACCGGCAGCAACAGGCCGAAACCGCGCAAAGCGCGATTGGCCAGGGCTGGGGCGGATCACAAACCATCTCGCCGCCGGTGCTGGTCATCCCCTATCGCAGCGCCGAAAATGAAACCACGCAGGAAAATGGCCGGGATGTGACGCGCAGTGTCACCCGGGTGCGGGAGTTGTTTCTGTCGCCGGTGCGCAACCAGACCACTGTGCAGTTGAAGCCCGAGCGGCGGCGCAAGGCGATTTACGAATCGGTCGTATATGAAGCCGCGATCACCGGCGAAGCGCGCTTCGCCCTGCCCGCTGATCTGGCCCGCTATGGCATCGCCCGCGACACGTTACAGCTCGACCGGGCAGAGGTGCGGTTGGGGGTGAGCGACGCGCGCGGGCTGGTCGCCGGGAACCGGCTGGATGTGAATGGGCGCGCGACCGAATTGCAACCGGGCAAGGGCACATTGGCGACGGGCAACAGCGGCACCTTTGCCTTTATCAACTGGACTGACGGCACGCCGCTGGTGGCACAATATCAGCTTGGTGTGCGCGGGCTGGGCGATTTCCGGCTGGTGGCACGGGGGGTCAGCACCCAATTTGATGTTGCGTCGTCATGGCCAAATCCCAGTTTTTCCGGCGATTTCCTGCCGACCCGCCGCACGGTTGCCGACAATGGCTTTACCGCCCGCTATGCCATTTCCAATCTGGCGCTGGGCCAGGCGCAGGTGCTGACCAGCGATATTGGCCCGCCGCGCGCCAATTCCGCCGACACAGACGCTTTTATGCGCGAAGCGGGAGACGCCGCCAATAGCGGCAATGCCAAGGCGATCACGATCAGCCTGATTGAGCCGGTGGACCTATATTCCCAGGTCAATCGCGCGATCAAATACGGGTTTTTGTTCGTTGGCTTTACTTTCGTCGCATTTTTGATGTTTGACATCATCGGTGGGGCGCGCGTGGCGGCGGCGGAATATCTGTTGGCCGGGATGGCGCTGGTGCTGTTTTTCGTGATGCTGCTGGCCTTCGCCGAGTTGATCGGCTTTCTCCTCGCCTATGCGCTGGCCGCAGGGGCGATTGTCGGTCTGCTGAGCGCTTACAGCGCGGCGGTGCTGAAAAGCTGGCAGCGCGCGCGGTTTCTGGCGGCGCTGTTGATTGGCCTTTATGCGCTGCTCTACACCTTGCTGAATCTGGAGGCATATTCGCTGCTGATCGGATCGGTGCTGATGTTCGCCGCGCTGGCCGGGGTGATGTATCTGACCCGCAATATCGACTGGAACGCTGCCAGCCGCGAAAAATCGGTGCCGGTGCCGGTGCTGGGTGGCTAGGGTCAGGACCCATTAAATGCACGTTCGAGGTTTGAGGCCATTTTGCTCA
>DAIUBZ010000152.1:0-4866 GCA_036846445.1 Sphingopyxis sp.
TGGGGGTCCAATATCTGGCCAGCGCGGGCTATGATCCCCGCGCGCTTGGCCGCCTGCTCAGCTCACTGGAAAATCAGACGCTGCTCGATGCCCGCGCGGCGGGGCGCACCGGGCGGTCGGTCCCGGGCTGGGCCAGCACCCACCCCAATCCCGCCGACCGCATCCGCCGCGCGGGCGGGCTGGTTGCGGGCATGCAAGCCGCGCCCGATCAGCGCGGGCGCGATGCGTTTTTCGCGGCGCTGAACGGCACCACCTATGGCGATGATCCGGCGCAGGGGGTGGTGGAGGGTGAGCGGTTCCTGCACCCGGACCTGCGCCTGGCGTTTCAAGTGCCTGCGGGCTTTGCGATGCAAAATGGCACCAGTGCGGTGAGCTTCAGCGGACCGGGCGGGCAGGGCAAATTTGCGGGTCTTGCCTATGACGGCAATCTGGACCGCTATGTTGCGGCGGCGTTTCAGGATGTGGCGGGCAAGAGCACCATCACCCCCGGCCCGGTGCAGCGCCGGACCAGCGGCGGTATCCCGGCGGCCACCAGCACGGCGCGGGTAACCGCCCAGTCGGGGCCGGTGGATGTGACGGTGGTGGCCTATGAATTTGCCCCCACCCGCGCTTATCATTTTGTCACCATCACCCCGGTTGGCCGGGCGGGGCAGTTCGACGGGATGTTTGCCAGCTTGCGGCGGCTGACCGATGCCGAGGCGCGGGCCATCCGCCCTCGCCAGATTGCGGTGGTGCGGGTGGCGCGCGGCGACACCATCGCCAGCCTGTCGGCGCGCATGGCCTATGGCAGCTTGCAACAGGAGAGGTTTTTGACCCTGAATGCACTGGCCGCAAACAGCGTGCTGACGCCGGGGATGCCGGTGAAGCTGGTCGTTTACGGCAACCGGTAAACCAGCGGCACCCACAGAAAAAGGGGCGCCGGAATGATCCAGCGCCCCCTGTTTCGGTGGTTACACCACAATGTCGGCCGGGCGCATAGCCCGGCCGAACAAGCTGATTAGAGCTTGTTCTTCACATTGTTGAAGGTGTTGCCGACGTTGGTGCCAACGGCGGTCATCGCGGTGATCGCGGCAACGGCGATCAGGGCAGCAATCAGGCCATATTCAATGGCGGTGGCGGCCTTGTTGTCGCGAATCAGTTTCTTGAAAGCTTTCATGTCTGGTCTCCTGTTGGGGTCTTGGTCTTGCCTGCCGGTCCGAACTCTTGGACGCGCCTCATCGCATTAGCCGTCAGATATTGCTGAAACGTAAATTGCCCCGGCAAAGATTGAAAATTGGCGAGTTCAGTTGGCGGCGGGTTGCACAGCGGCATTTGCGCGGCGCAGAATGAGGTGGCGGCAAATTGCTTTGCCGCCACCTGGTGTCGCGCAGATCGTGTTGGCGCCCGCACGGGGCCGCCGCCAAGCCAATCAGAGCTTGTTCTTCACATTGTTGAACGTCTTGCCGACGTTGGTGCCAACCGCAGTCATTGCGGTGATCGCGGCCACGGCGATCAAAGCGGCAATCAGGCCATATTCAATGGCGGTGGCGGCCTTGTTGTTGCGAATCAGTTTCTTGATGAATGCCATGATAAATCTCTCTTTCTGGAACTGCACTTGCCCCGACATCGGCTGGTCCTTGTCGGTGAGTTGGTATTTAAGGCGCAGACTTTAACAATCTGATAACGGCAGCCAGACCCTGGCTGCGGGCCGCATACTGGTTACAGGGCGGCTCCGATCGTGTTGGATATCATCATCCACATGGCGATGGCGCGATCGGAAAATGCCGAAATTGCGGTCACACAGGCCATGAAGATCAGCGCCAGGATCAGGCCATATTCCACCGCCGTCGCCGCGCGCTGGCATTGCCACAATGGCGGGCGCGCCGGAGGTCCGCCGCCCGGCGCTGCGGCTGGATCGCCGAGTTGTGACAGCCTGTTTGACTTCAACCATGCCATTGGCGAAACACCATCAACCCGCGCAACACCGCGCCGCCCCTATCGATAGCCAATGAAGGTTAACCAAATCGTGCCAGCCGAGCCCATTTTCTCGCCAATGTCACCCGCGCCGCCCATGGCGATGCCGATGCCGATGCTGATGGTGGTCGCTGCGGCGCTGGTGGACGGCGATGGCCGAGTGTTGGTCCAGCAGCGGCCAGCGGGCAAGCCAATGGCCGGATTATGGGAGTTTCCCGGCGGCAAGGTCGAGCCGGGCGAGACCCCGGAGGCAGCGTTGATCCGCGAATTGGCCGAGGAACTGGGCATCGACGTCGCCGCAAATTGCCTGGCCCCGGCGGCCTTTGCCAGCGAGGCGCTGGGCGCGCGCCACCTGCTCTTGCTGCTGTATGTTTGCCGCAAATGGCAGGGCACGCCGCGCGCCCATGCCGCGACCGCGCTGCGCTGGGTGCGCCCGGCGGAGCTGTTTGCGCTGGACATGCCGCCCGCCGACCGGCCACTGATCGGCCTGCTCGACGCGCTGCTGTGATCTGCCGCCTCGCCTTCGGCTGCATAGCTATGCCATTTGCAAAGTCGCGGCTGCACGCTAGGCGAAGCTGAACGGGTGCGCGGGGACAAGGGACCGAAACATTGGCAGAGCCACTGAACAATCTGGTGCTATTTGGCGCAACCGGCGATCTGGCGCAGCGGATGCTGTTGCCGTCGCTGTTCAATCTTGCGGTGGACGGGCTGTTGCCCCCCGACATGCGGATCGTGGGGTCGGGGCGCGCCGCGCTGGACCGCGCCGGGTTTCACGATCTGGCGCGCACCGCGCTGGCCGCCAACATCGCCCCCGACCGGCTGGATGCGGATGCGGTGGCGGCATTTTGCGCGCTGCTGGATTATGTCGCGGTCGATGTCGGCACCGGCACCGGCTTTTCCGCGCTGGCGGATCTGTTGGCTGGCCGCGCGGGCGGGGCCTGTTTTTACCTGTCCACCCCGCCGTCGCTGTTCGGCCCGATCGCGGGCGGGTTGGCCAGTGTGGGGTTGGCGTGCGGCAATTGCCGGATTGCGATGGAAAAGCCCATCGGCACCGACCTTGCGTCATCGCGCGCAGTGAATGCCGAGGTGGCAGCGGCGTTCAGCGAGGACCGGGTGTTCCGCATCGACCATTATCTGGGCAAGGAAACGGTTCAGAATCTGATGGCGCTGCGCTTTGCCAATGCGCTGTTTGAACCGCTGTGGAACGCCAACCATATCGAACATGTCCAGATTACCGTGGCGGAGACCGTGGGGCTGGAGGGCCGGGTGTCCTATTACAACGGCGTCGGCGCGCTGAAGGATATGGTCCAGAACCATATGCTGCAATTGCTGGCGATCATCGCGATGGAGGCCCCGGCCAGCCTGTCGCCCGCCGCCGTGCGCGATGAAAAGGTGAAATTGCTCCGCGCGCTGCGCAACTTGACCGCCGAGGATGTCCGCAGCCACAGCGTGAAGGGCCAATATGCGGGCGGGGCCATCGCGGGCCAGCCGGTGGCGGGCTATGCCGATGAATTGGGCGAGGCGTCGGCGACCGAGACCTTTGTCGCGCTGAAATGCCATATCGACAATTGGCGGTGGAAAGGCGTGCCATTTTACCTGCGGACCGGCAAACGCATGCCCAGCCGCCGGTCAGAGGTGATTGTCCAGTTCCGCGCGGTGCCGCACAATATTTTTGCCCCGCCGGGCGGCCGCACCGCCGCTGGCGCGCCGCTGGTCGCCAACCGCATGGTCATCAATTTGCAGCCGGAGGAGAATATCCGGTTGAGCATGCTGGCCAAGCAGCCGGGGCTGGACCGGGGCGGGGTGGCGCTGAAGGAAGTGGCGCTGGACGTGTCGCTGTCGCACGGGTCGTCGGGCGAGCGGCGGCGGATTGCCTATGAACGCCTGCTGCTCGATTTTCTGGACGGCGACCAGACGCTGTTTGTCCGCCGCGACGAGGTGGAGGCGCAGTGGGAGTGGATTGACGCGGTGCGCGATGCCTGGGCCGCCGCCGGGGTGGTGCCGGGTGCCTATACGGCGGGCAGTTCGGGGCCGAGCGCGGCCATTGCCCTGATTGAACGCGATGGAGCAAGCTGGCATGACTGATCTTCACCCCGCCGTTGCCGCCGTGACCGCCCGAATCGTGGAGCGCAGCCGCCCGCACCGCGCCGCCTATCTGGACCTGATGGCGCGCCAGCGCGATGCGGGCACCAACCGGGGGGCGCTGTCGTGCGGCAATCTGGCGCATGGCTTTGCCGCATCGGGCGAAGACAAGGCGGCGATTCGTGGCGGCGCCGCGATGAACATCGGCATTGTCACCGCGTTCAACGACATGTTGTCGGCCCACCAGCCTTATGGCCGCTACCCTGACCAGATCAAATTGTTCGCGCGCGAGGTGGGCGCGACCGCGCAGGTGGCGGGCGGGGTGCCCGCCATGTGCGACGGGGTGACCCAGGGCCAGGCGGGGATGGACCTGTCGCTGTTCAGCCGCGACAATATCGCGGGCGGCACCGCCATTGCGCTGAGCCATGCCATGTTCGAGGGCGTGGCGATGCTGGGCATTTGTGACAAGATTGTGCCGGGCCTGTTGATGGGCGCGCTGCGCTTTGGCCATTTGCCCGCGATTCTGATCCCGGCGGGGCCGATGCCGACCGGGCTGGCCAACAAGGAAAAGCAGCGGGTCCGGCAATTATATGCCGAGGGCAAGGCCAGCCGGGACGATTTGCTGGAGGCCGAGGCGGCGTCCTATCATGGCGCGGGCACCTGCACATTTTATGGCACCGCCAACAGCAACCAGATGATGATGGAGCTGATGGGCCTGCATCTGCCGGGCAGCGCCTTTGTCAATCCGGGCAACAAATTGCGGCTGGCGCTCACCCGCCGCGCGGTCCACCGGCTGGCGGAAATTGGCTGGGACGGCGATGATTATCGGCC
>DAIUBZ010000153.1:0-4858 GCA_036846445.1 Sphingopyxis sp.
GCGATGACAATCGCGCCGCCGCCACCCTGCGCCATCAGGCGCAAATCGGCGCGGCGGATCAGCATGGCGCGGTGACCGCACTGGCCGGGGCGCTCAGCCTGCCGGAAACCCAGCTATATCTGGCCCACCACGGCCCGCGCGGCACCGCTACCACCACCATGGCCCGCTATCCCGCGCCGAAGTGGGAGCCGGTGGGGGGCTGGAAGGTCGATCCGGCGCTGGTATTCGCCCACACATTGCAGGAATCGCAGTTCAAGGCGGGCGCAGTCAGCCCCGCCGGGGCCGAGGGATTGATGCAGGTCCGCCCCGGCACCGCCCGCGATATTGCCCGCTGGCGCGGCGATACCGCTGCACCGCGCAATTTGCGCCAACCGGCGGTCAATATGGATTTCGGCCAATCCTATCTGCAACATTTAAGTTCATTGGGTGCAACCGGCGGGCTGCTGCCCAAGGTGATTGCCGCCTATAATGCCGGGCCAGCGCCGGTTATCCGCTGGGAAACCGAAATCCGCCACGGCGGTGACCCGCTGCTATATATCGAATCCATCCCCTATTGGGAAACGCGCGGCTATGTCGGTACGGTGCTGCGCAACTATTGGATGTATGAGGCACAGGCCGGGCGCACCTCCGCCAGCCGCCAGCAATTGGCCGGAAAAATCTGGCCCAGCTTTCCGGCATCGCCCCCGACCCAGGCCACCGCACGGCTAGCGGAGCGCCCGGGCGGCGACGTGCGGCTGACGCTGGCCAGCGACGCGGTGGCCGGACAGTGACAGCCAGCGGCGGCTAGAGCGATTTCCGGTCAGATCTCATCATCTGACGGCTCTCAAAAATCGCGGCAACGCGGGGGGGTAGAGCGCTCGACCTGATTCAATCAGGTCGAAACGCGCTCTCATCCAGCCCGGTCAGCCGGTAATCCTTATATTGCTCACGCAGCGCCCGTTTCAGGATTTTGCCGGTCGCAGTGTGCGGCAATTCCGGCACAAACCGCACCTCGTCGGGCAGCCACCATTTCGCCACCTTGCCGTCCAGATGCGCCAGGACATCGGCCGCCGTCACCTCGGCCCCCGGCTTGGCCACCACCAACAGCAGCGGGCGCTCGTCCCATTTGGGGTGATGCACCGCCACCGCCGCCGCTTCCAGCACGCCGGGGCAGCCCATGGCGGCATTTTCCAGCTCGATGGAACTGATCCATTCACCGCCCGATTTGATCACATCCTTGGCCCGGTCGGTGATCTGCATCACCCCATCGGGATGCAGCACCGCGACATCGCCGGTGTCAAACCAGTCATCCGCGTCGGTCGCGTCTTCATCGGCACGGAAATAGCGCCGGACAATCCACGGTCCCCGGCATTGCAGCCGCCCGCTGGACCGCCCGTCGCGCGGCAACACCGCGCCGGCATCGTCCACCACCCGCAATTCCACGCCATAGGGCGGGCTGCCCTGGCGGCAGACAATGTCCACCTGCTCGTCAAAGCTCAAACTGTCCCAATTCCATGGCCGTTTGCCCATGGTGCCGATGGGCGATGTTTCGGTCATGCCCCACGCATGGCCAACCCGGATGCCGGCCCGCATGAACCGCTCGATCATCGCCCGGGGACAGGCCGATCCGCCAATAATCACCCGTTCCAGCGCACCATAATCGCCGCCATTGGCGTCCAGATCGGCAAACATGCCAATCCACACGGTCGGCACCCCGGCGCTGTGAGTCACGCCTTCCTCTCGCATCAACTGCCACAGCACGGCGGGGTCATTGGTCATGGAAAACACCAGCTTTGCCCCAACGGTCGCGGCGGCAAAGGGGATACCCCACGCATTGGCGTGGAACATCGGCACCACCGGCAAAATCACCCCCGCGCCCGACAGGCCGAACACATCGGGCTGAATTTCGGTGATGGCGTGAATGACGTTGGAGCGGTGTTCATACATCACCCCCTTGGGATTGCCGGTCGTGCCGCTGGTGTAACATAGGCCCACCGGATCGCGCTCATCCAGCTCCACCCAGGCAAAATCGGGGTCGCCGCCCGCCAGCAATTCGGCAAAGCCTGAATAGCCGCTGGTTGCGGGCGCATCGAACAGGATGAAATGTTCCACGCTGGGCAATTGCGGCCGCAACCGCTCGACAATCGGCATGAACATGGCGTCGAACAGCAAAATCCGGTCGGCGGCATGGTTGATGATATAGGCCAGTTGCTCGTCGAACAGCCGGGGGTTGATCGTGTGCAGCACCCCGCCCATCCCCGCCGCGCCATACCAGGCGATCAGATGGTGGACATGGTTCATCGCCAGCGTGGCGATGCGGTCGCCCTTGACCATGCCCAATTGCCCAAACAGGTCAGCGCAGCGCCGGGCACCCGCACCCACCTCGGCCCAATTGCTGCGGCTGGTGCGGCCATCGGCCCAGCGGGTGACGATTTCGCGCGTGCCATGTTCGCGGGCGGCGTGGTCGATCAGGCCGGGAATCAACAGCGGCTGGCCCTGCATGGCGAACATCATCACTCTCCTGTCTGCGCCGCCGGTTTTTTCCCGCTGGCGGATTATGCGGCGGCCAGCGCCCGGAAGGCCGCGCCGGTTTCCAATGTCAATTCAGCATATTCGACGCCGGGCAGCAAGCCGATCCGCTGCTGGACATCATGGTCCAGGACAAAATCATGGCCCAGGTCAATCGCCCGGGCGCTGGTTCCATCCGGCTGCGGTGCGGTCCATGCCACCACCCGGCCCCGCGCGCCCGGCTGGCGGGTGATGTGGGCGGCCAGCGCGGCGAAGCCAGCCGGGCCGGTGACAATACAGTCCACCCGCAGCGCCGACGCGGCGGCAATCGGGGCCAGCGGCTGGGCATGTTCCACCACAATCTGGACCTGTTCCTCTCCCGCCCGCACTTCAAGATTCACGCCAAACAGGGCGCTCTGGCCATTTGCCGCCAGTTCCTCAACCGCCTTGGCCCCGGCGGGGTCGAAACAGCGCGCCTCGAACTGGCCCGACGGGTCAGACAATATCGCCTGAACATAGCGGTTGCCGCGCGCGGACGTGCGCCATTTGACCGATTCCACCAGTCCGGCCATCACCGCTGGTACCCGCTCGCCGGGCACCAGCGTGTCATAGGCGGCGATTTGCGCGTGGCTGCGCACGCCGCGCGCGGCCAGAATCGCGGCAAATTGGGCCACCGGATGGCCGCTGAAATAAAAGCCAAAGGCGTTTTTTTCATGGCCCAGCGCCTCCGCCAACCGCCACGGCGGCGCGGGCGGCAAATGCAGCGCCGGCGGAGTCCCGCTGTCCGCATCGGCAAACAGCCCGCCCTGCCCGCTCGCCCGCTCACTGGCCGCCGCCTGCGCGCTGGCCAGCAGCAATTCGGCACCAGCAAACAGCCGCGCGCGGTCCGACTCCAGCGCATCAAACGCCCCTGCGGCAATCAGCGCCTCCATCTGCCGCCGATTCAGGCCGCGCGGATCAATCCGGGCGACAAAATCATCCATGCTGACAAAGGGTCCGTCGGCATCGCGCCGGGCGGCGGCATCGCCAATCGCCTTGGCCCCGACCCCCTTGATCGCACCCAGCGCATAGCGCACCGCCAGCGCGCCGTCCGCGCCCTGTTCAACGGTGAAATCCGCGCTGCTGCGGTTGATGTCCGGCGGGGCAATCGTCACCCCCAGCCGCCGCATATCATCGACAAAAATCGCCAATTTGTCTGTCTGTTGCCGGTCAAAGCTCATGGACGCTGCAAAAAATTCATGCGGGTGGTGCGCCTTCAGCCATGCCGTGTGATATGACAGCAGCGCATAGGCGGCGGCGTGGCTCTTGTTAAAGCCATATCCGGCAAATTTGTCGATTAAATCAAATAGTTCGTCCGCCTTTTTCGCATCAATTCCATGGTGAGTGAAGCAACCATTGATAAAGGTCTGCCGCTGGGCGTCCATTTCTGTCTGATTCTTCTTGCCCATGGCCCGGCGCAGCAGGTCGGCACCGCCAAGCGAATAGCCCGCCAAAATCTGGGCGGCCTGCATCACCTGTTCCTGATAGACAAAGATCCCATGGGTCTCGCGCAGCAGCCCCGCCAACAAGGGGTGGGGATATTCCACCGGCGCGCGGCCATTTTTTCGTTCCCCGAACAGCGGGATATTGTCCATCGGCCCGGGGCGATACAGCGACACCAGCGCGATAATATCTTCAAAACAGGTGGGCCGGACCACGCTGAGCGTTCGGCGCATCCCGTCGGATTCCAACTGAAACACCCCGACCGTATCGCCGCGTTGCAACAGCGCATAAACGGCCGGATCATCCCACGCCAGCCTATCCAGATCGACATCAATGCCGCGCAGCGCCAGCAGCCGCCGGGCCTCCGCCAGCACCGACAGGGTTTTCAGGCCCAGAAAGTCAAATTTCACCAGCCCCGCCGCCTCGACATATTTCATGTCGAATTGCGTCACCGGCATGTCGGATCGCGGGTCGCAATATAGCGGAACCAACTGGTCGAGCGGGCGGTCGCCAATCACCACCCCGGCGGCGTGGGTCGAGCTGTGGCGCGGCAACCCTTCCAGATTGCGGGCCAGATCGAACAGGCGCCGGACGCTGTCATCCTGGGCATATTCGGCGGCAATTTCGCTGATGCCGTTCAGCGCGCGGTCCAGCGTCCACGGATCGGCGGGCAAATTGGGCACCAGTTTCGACAGGCGATCAAGCTGGCTATAGCCGATCTGCAGCACCCGCCCGACATCCTTCAGCACCGCGCGCGCCTTCAAATTGCCAAAGGTGATGATCTGCGCGACCGTGTCGCGGCCATATTTTTCCTGAACATAGCGAATGACCTCGCCGCGCCGGGTTTCGCAAAAATCAATGTCGAAATCGGGCATCGACACCCGCTCGG